>JBJEPP010000001.1:0-4466 GCA_051881295.1 Acutalibacteraceae bacterium
AGTAAATTCAAACATTTAAAATTTGAATTACTATCTGTTTTGTTTTATTTACTTAGTATAGTAAAGTTGATTTTTCTCTGCAAGCACATTAAATGTGCCGCAGGCACTGTGCTTGCACCGAAATTTTTCATTTTTAATTTTTCGTTTTTCATTCGACAAGCTGTAAGCTATTATATTATCGCCTACTATTCATCAACTATAATGCGAAGCTGTCACTTGCAACCCAACGCGACAGCATTAAATTATATGCGAACGCAGTGAGCCATACCGAAATTTTTCATTTTTAATTTTTCGTTTTTCATTCGACAAGCTGTAAGCTATTAGCTTACTTCGCCTTTACCTTCAAACCGCTACTGTTGTAGCTACTCATATACGAGCCGTTTACTGCACGGACTGTGTAATAGTATGTTGTGCCTTTCTTAGCGGTTTTGTCGGTGTATGCGGTGCTTGCGGTTGTGCCGATTTTCTTCCAGTCTCCGCCTGCTGTTTTGCGGTACACATTGTAAGATTTAGCACCCGTTACTTTACCGAATGTTACGGTAATCTTGCCGCTCTGGGCAGTCGCCTTAGTCAGTTTAGGTGTTGATAAGAAAAGTATCTTTACTCCGTTGTCATAAGAGCTGTAATATGAACCGCTGTAGGCTTTAACGGTGTAAGTGTATGTTGTACCGCTCTTTGCTGTTTTATCAACATAACTTGATTTATCAGCCCCTGTTACCTTTGCTATTTTTACCCAACCGCCTGTGGTTTTTCTGTAAACCAAATATCCGCTGCATTTTGAGTTTGTACTCCAGGTAATCTTTGCCCCTGACGCGGTTGCGGTTACACTTTTTGCATCAGTATGTGAAAGTCTTTTATAAGTAATGCCCGTTTCGTTATAAAAGCCGTTTATTTCTCCGTTACTCGGAACAACGGTATATGAATATACTGTTCCGTTTTTGGCTGTTGAATCTATATAGAAATCAACATCTTCTACCGTTGCGATTTTAGTCCAATCGGTTGAACTTGTTTTTCTGCCGATAATGTAGCTGTTGGCACCTTTTACTTTAGTCCAAGTGATTTTAAGACCTTTAGCCGTATTAGAAATACTGTTAAGCTCAGGCACAGAAAGGAATGTTGCGCTTACACCGTCATAATCGTAACCGCTTTCAATATCTTCGCTGTATGCTTTAACTGTGTAGGCAGATACACTTCCGCTTGGTGCGGTTTTATCGAGATAGTTTGTAACATTGCCCGAAAACTCTGCCAAACGCTTCCATTTACCGCCGTCTACTCTTCTGTAAAGAATATAGCCTTCGGCGTTATCTACGGAATTCCATTTTACATTTATTCCGTCTTTTTGAAAAACAGCACTCTCTAACTCAGGAGTTGCTAACTTTTTAAATTTTACTGTATTAGTTTTAATACCGCCGCTTGAAAAATCGCCTTTAACAGACAAAATCTTATATGTATATGTTTCGCCTGCAACAACATCTAAATCAGAATAAACTGTATTATCTGTACCGTCAACTGTTGCAATTTCAACATAATCGGAAGCTTCGGTTTTTCTTAAAATTTTGTAGCTGTCAACATCCGCAACGCTATGCCAGAAAAGTGTAATTGCAACTTTATCGGCATAAGCATAATAAACATTCGGTTGAATAGGAGCCGCATCCACAAACTTAATTTCATTTTCGTCTGCATAAGCTTTAGCACAAGAGCGACTGCCGTTGCCGTAAATTACGAAACCGTCTGCAGCAACATTTTCTATATCATCTTTTTGACAGTAGCCAAAAGCAAAACTACCGATAGTTTCAACCGTTTCGGGAATCGTAACAGACGCTAAACCTGTATTATAAAAAGCCAGTGTACCGATATTTTTTAGGCCTTTCGGCAATGTAATCTCTTTTAGCTTTTCACAGTTATAAAAAGCCCTGTCGCCTATTTTAACAAGTGTCGTGGGAAGAGTAACTGATTCAACCTCTTGCATATAAAGGAATATTTCATCGGGAAGCGATGTAATACCCTCATCAATAACAATACTTTTTACTTTATAATCTGCCCATGGTGCAACATCTTCGAAGGCAGGAAAATTCCCCTCACCGATAAGGGTTAATGTAGCCGTATCCTCACTGTAATCATAATTAAAATTAACCGAAGTATCGTCTGTTGTTACATCACCAACGGTATCTTCTGCAAAAACCGCCGAAGAAAAACATAAAAAAGTCATAACAACAGATAATATAAGGCACAGTAATTTTTTCATAATACCTCTCCGTAACTAAATAATATATAACCGTATTATAGTATAGAATTGCATAAAAAACAAGCCCTAAAGCGAATTGCCGCTTTAGGACTCTCAGCATTAAATATTAACAATAATTATGCCTGCTCTTTACGCTTATTAAAGCACTCGCTGCAGTATACAGGGCGATCTTCGCGAGGTTTGAAGTAAACTTCTGCATCTCCACCGCAATCTGCACATTTAACAACAAATTTTTCACGAGCGTTTCTAAGCGCCTGCTTGCGTGCATCACGGCATGCTTTACAGCTCTTTGGCTCGTTTGTTAAACCTTTTTCTGCGTAAAATTCTTGTTCACCGGCTGTGAAAATAAATTCGTTGCCGCACTCTTTACATACGAGTGTTTTGTCTTCGTACATTTTTGGTACCTCACTAAATATTTGATGTTGCCCTCTAACGGAATTGCACCGCCACCTTTTTTCAGGCTTTGGATAACTCCGCTACCTTTTAACGCTCTGCTTTTAAGCTAAGAGGACTTATATTAACGCTTGCTATTTGCAAACATTTTTCAATTTGTTTCTTGCACGCTGTAATGCATTGTCTACAGACTTTGCTGACATATTGAGTTTTTCGCCGATTTCTTCATAACTCATACCCCCTGCTCTGAAAAAAACTACCGTTTTTTCTACATCTGACAGGGTCATTTCGCAAGCATTGAGAACTTCGTCTAAACGCTCGGTTTCCAATAATTTATTAAGCGGGTCCTTTTCTGCCGAAGACGGCTCAATATCTGCACCGATGCCAACAGGTATTTCCTGATTGGATTTACCGACAGCATTCTTGATGGAATTTTGCATACAGCGGAATGCGTAAGCTTCAAAAGGAACTCCTTTTGAAAAATCATAAGTATCTATTGCCCTTAAAAAGCCAAACATACTCTCTTGAACGAAATCATCCGGCTCTAAAAAACCCATGGCAATATTATTGCCACGCTTATATATAAAGCGCGATGAAAGAATTGACTTAGCATCACTGTTGCCGTTTTGGGAAAGTCTGACAAGCTCTTCATTGCTAAGTTCATTAAGCGATGTTCCCATAAAACAAACAATTCCTCCAAGATATGTTAAATATATAATACACTAAATTTGTTAATTTGTCAAATATTTTTTTGTATTTGCCGAAATTTTTGTTAAAAATATAGAAAAATGCATTTTCTGACAAGCTTTTACAGAAAATGCATTTTAATTTACCGAGTATTCAAAATATTCCCGATACCACTTACCGCCTATTTTACAGCAATAGAAAGAGTCATAAACGGATGTATACTCTCCCTTATCTCCTTTAACTACTACATCAAAATTTAAAAGGGCAACCTTCGTGGGCAATTTTTTAAATCCGTAGGAATCCGACAAATTTGAAACATAGCTTTCTAATTCTTCATCTTCCAAATATTTTATATCATTTATTTTATATGTTATTTTGAAGTTTTCGCCGCATTGCTCAGTGTAAAATTCAATACTTTTTTCTAAACCCTCAGTAAGGTTTTCAAAAGTCCGTTCATCGTCATAATACCAATAATTCTTGCAATACTCTTTAGTTTCCTCGCTGTAAAGAGAATAATATAAATCCGCATCGTTATTCTGAATAGAGTCGGTAAATTGTTTTACAACAGTTTGCGGCTTTGCACCTGTCAGAGCGCCTACAGTTATGGCAGTTACCATAAGCACAGAAGCAATTATAACAGTTACAATAATAATTGTTTTTAACCCGGGCATTTTAAGCTTTGACGGTTTTATAAATTTGTTAGGCACCTTTTTGCTCCGGCTTTTAAGTTTTTTTGAACAATACGGGCAACTTACAAAATTATCCGGTACTTGCTTTTTACAATTGTCGCAATACATCTACTCACCTCTTTCAAAACATTTTGCTAAAAAATTACCGGAGCGCTCTCAGAACACTCCGGTTTATAAATTATTCTTCTACAGGAGCTTCTTCAACTGCTGCTTCTTCTGCAACTGTTGCTTCTTCTGTTACTTTCTCGGCTTCTTCTTCAGCTGTATCTTCAGTTGCTTCTTCTGCAACTTCTTCTACCGGAAGAAGAGCACGGATTGAAAGGCTGACTCTCTTTCTTTCTTCGTCAACTTCTGTAATTTTAACTTGGACTTTTTCACCGATTTTAAGAACATCGGCAGGTTTTGCTACATGTTTATTTGCAATTTGTGAAATATGGATAAGACCGTCAACA
>JBJEPP010000002.1:0-61406 GCA_051881295.1 Acutalibacteraceae bacterium
GGCTTTTTTCGTGTCAACAGTGCGAAATTATATCACCTTAAATGATAATTGTCAACCGCTTTTTTAAAAGTTTTTTAATCTTTTTTTAAGTTTTTTTGATAGCTTTCAGTCTGTCACAATATGTTGTGCTTTATAGAATATTTCACCACAATTTTACTGTTCAGAAATTTGTAGATTAAATGTTTATTTTGTTCAAAACTCTTTTAAAATGCAGTTTTCAAAATTATGAAAAAACTTAAAAGACAAGAAAAACCGAAAACAATTACAAAAACAATATTATATATTGTCATTTTTGGGTCACAATAGTTGTAAATACATTTATTTATAAAGAGGATATGGCGCTGTAAAATACGGTTATTTCACATTTTACGGCAGACCGTTCACTCAAAAAGGAGAATATATGAAAAGAAAAGCTGTATTACATTATATTACTCATTCCAAGGTAGGAAGAAGCATTTGCCTTGGGCTTGCGGTGGCTATTGTTATGGGATCCGTTATGTTTATTGAAAACAATGTTAACAACACAACGGCACAGCAGACACTGTCTAAAGTAGGCTCACGGGGTGACGAGGTCAGAAAAATTCAAAATAAGCTGAAAGCCTTAGGATTTTTTAACGGCACTGTAGACGGTATTTACGGAGTTAAAACACAAAGCGCCGTTAAAAACTTTCAAAAATCCGTAGGTATTACGGCAGACGGTATTGCAGGGCCCAAAACATTATTATATTTAGGTCTTGGTTCTTCAACTTCTGCCTCTACTAACGGGTATTCCTCTTCTGACACATATCTTTTGGCAAAGGTTATTGCCGCCGAGGCTCGCGGAGAGAGCTATACAGGTCAGGTGGCAGTAGGCGCCGTAGTTTTAAACAGAGTTAAATCATCATCTTTTCCCGATACCGTATCAGGCGTTGTATATCAAGCCGGCGCTTTTTCTGCAGTAAGAGACAGTAACTGGTCTGTTTCGCCGAACAGCACGGCACAAAAAGCCGCTCAGGACGCCATTAACGGCTGGGACCCAAGCGGCGGCGCGTTATACTATTATAATCCCGCTAAAACCTCTAATCAGTGGATAAGAACAAGGACTGTTATTACCACTATAGGCAATCATGTATTTTGTAAATAAGCTAACAGCCGACAGCTAATAGCTAACAGCGGCTTCGCTGACAGTAAAAAATTATAAGACCGATAGTAACTCTGATTTTAGAATTACTATCGGTCTTATCTTTTCTGCATTATTGCGAAGCTAATCGCTTTTTAATAATTTTCAATTTACATACCGCGAAGCACACACATTTTATTTTTCGCGAAGCAGCTGTTAGCTATTAGTTGTCGGCTGTTAGCTGTTATAGCTGTTTATCCGAACACGGCAAGCAGGAAGCCTGCGGCAACGGCCGAGCCTATAACGCCTGCTACATTAGGACCCATCGCATGCATAAGAAGGAAGTTTGTAGGGTTATACTTTCTGCCTTCGTTTTGTGCAACACGGGCAGCCATAGGAACGGCAGAAACACCTGCTGCGCCGATAAGCGGGTTAATTTTACCTTTTGTAATAACATAAAGGAGCTTACCGATAAGAACACCGCCGACTGTTGAGAAACAGAATGCTACAAGTCCCAGACCTACAATAAGAAGTGTTTTTAACTGTAAGAAATCCTTGCCGTTTGCGGTAGCACCAACGCACACACCCAGCATAATCGTAACAATGTTCATAAGTGCGTTTTGTGCAGTATCGGAAAGTCTTTCAACAACACCGCATTCTCTGAAAAGGTTGCCAAGCATAAGCATACCTAAAAGAGGCACAACGGACGGCAACAAGAAAGCGCAGAAAACAAGAACTGCCACAGGGAAGATGATTTTTTCAATCTTAGAAACCTGTCTTAACTGTTTCATTTCTACCTTGCGTTCTTTTTCTGTTGTAAGGATTTTCATAATAGGCGGCTGAATAATAGGAATAAGTGCCATATATGAATATGCCGCCAAGGCAATAGGCGCTAAAAGCTGCGGCGCTAACTTAGATGTTAAGAAAATAGCTGTAGGGCCGTCTGCACCGCCGATAATAGCGATAGAAGCCGCCTCTGCAGGAGTAAAACCAAGTGCATTTGCAAGCAAGAATGCACAGTAAACGCCAAGCTGTGCCGCCGCGCCTAAAATAAGGCTGACAGGGTTAGAAAGAAGCGGACCGAAATCGGTCATAGCGCCTACGCCTAAAAATATAAGGCATGGGAACACGCTTGATTTAACGCCGGTGTACAAAATCCTAAGCACACCCGAATCGTACCAGTGAGTGCCGGCAACTGCCGCTGCCCCCTCCGACAGGTCGCCCAGCATACCGCCGGTTGTATCCAACATAATATCGGCACCGGGCATATTTGCAAGTAATATACCAAACGCAATGGGAACTAAAAGGAGCGGCTCAAACTTGAATTTAATTGCAAGAAACAAGAATGCGAATGCAACGCCGATCATAACAAAGTTATACCATTCGCACTGAGCAAAACCCGATGACTCCCAAAGGTTGGTTAAAATTCCAACTATATCCATTGTTATTATTCCTTTCAGATAACTGCAAGAACATCATCTGTTTTAACAGACGAACCTTTAGGAGTGTTAATTGATTTTACTGTACCGTCACAGGGAGCAACAATGTCGTTTTCCATTTTCATAGCTTCAAGAACCAAAATAACATCGCCTGCTTTAACTGCGTCACCTACGCTCTTTTTAACAGCAAGGATTGTGCCCGGCATGGGAGCTTTAACAGGTGTACCGTCTACATTGGCAGAAGCTGTTGCAGGGGCTTCTGCTGCAGGTGCTGCCGCAGGAGCCTGAGCAGTTACCACAGGAGCCGCCGTTACAGGAACCTGAGAAACGCCGGTAACTACTGCGTCTTGTTCTGTAACATCTACTTCATAAACTTTACCGTTTAATGTAACATTGTATTTCATTTTATTTACCCTCCATAAGTTTAATTGAGTTAAATTGTAAATTTTCTAAAGGAATACCTGTTTTTTCGGATGTAATAGCCATAATAACCGCCGCATCCTGTTCTGAAACACCCACAAGCTTGGGGCTTTGGTTAAGTCTTTTAATAGACCTGAAGCATAATCTTTCAAGTGGTATGCCTGTTTTTTCGGATGTAATAGCCATAATAACCGCCGCATCCTGCTCGCTGACACCGTCAAGTGTAACATAACCCGGTGTGTAAGGAAGTCCGTTTGACTCGGTTTCGGTAACTTCTGCAGGGGCTTCTGCTGCAGGCTGTGAAGCTATTGCTTTATTATTTTCCTTTTTGCCTTTGCCTACTGCTTTTGAAGCGCCGTCTACAACACTTGTAAGAAGTTTAACAAAAAGAGCAAGCACCGCAAGAACACAAATAACTATTACAAACCCCAAAACAGAGATACCCAGTGCTTCACCGAACCCCAGTGACTCTATTGCTAAAGTAAGAAACATTTTAATATTCCTCCTTACTCAGCCGACTTAAATTCATAAGAATAAGTCTTAGCAGCCATTTCTTCGCGGTATTCGAAGAAGCTTTCTGCTTGCGCAGGGAACGCAATGTATGAAAGAACATCCTCGTCACTTTTAGCTTTTGCGCCAAGCTCTGCTTTTGCTTTTTCAAATCCCGGTTCAAGAGTATCGGCATATCTGCCTTTAATCTCTTCTTGGTCGCCTAATATTTTAGCTTTAACTTCTTTGTTGATTTCGCCCGGAGCCTGCCCGTACTCGCCTGCAACATAAGCCTTGATTTCTTTAGAAACATTTTTATATCGCTCGCCTGCAAGCACATTGTTTGTAGCCTGAACGCCTACCATCTGACTCATAGGAGTAACAAGGGGCGGATAACCTAAGTCTGCTCTTACCTTTGGAGTTTCAAGAAGAACCTCTTCATAAGCGTCCATCCTGCCTTGAGCTGTAAGCTGAGCAACAAGGTTAGAAAGCATACCGCCCGGCACCTGATATTCAAGAGCTTTAGCGTCTGTAGTAAGAACTGTAGGGTTAAGAAGACCGCTCTTTAATGCTTCGTTTCTGATTGGTTTGAAGAAGTCTGCGATTTCACCCAGCTTTGCGGTGTCAAGACCTGTATCGTAACCGAGCTCGCGAAGTGAATATTCGAGAGTTTCGGTAGCAGGCTGAGCCGTACCGCCGCTCATTGAAGAAATTGCTGTATCAATAATATCTGCGCCTGCTTCAACTGCTTTAAGGCATGTCATAAAGCCAAGACCCGTAGTGCAATGTGTGTGAAGAACAATAGGAACATCTACTGCATCTTTAAGACTTGAAACAAGCTTGTAGCTTTCTGCAGGGCTTAAGATACCCGCCATATCTTTAATGGCTATTGTCTGACAGCCAAGGCTTTGCATATTTTTTGCAAGCTCTACATAATTCTCTAAAGTGTGAATCGGGCTTATTGTGTAGCAGATAGCACCCGAAGCAATTGCGCCGTTTTTAACAGTTTCATCAACTGCTACTTCAATATTTTTAACATCGTTAAGAGCATCGAAAATTCTTATAATATCAATGCCGTTTTCTATGCTCTTTTTAACGAACATACGAACAACATCGTCAGGGTAATGGTGATAACCTAAAAGGTTTTGACCTCTTAAAAGCATTTGAAGCTTTGTATTCGGGCAAGCCTCTTTAATTTTTCTGAGTCTTTCCCACGGGTCTTCTTTTAAATAGCGAAGACATGAATCGAATGTTGCGCCGCCCCAACATTCAAGCGAGTAATAACCTGCCTTATCAAGAGCTGAAAGAATAGGCTTAAACTCATCGAATTTCATACGGGTTGCAATAAGTGACTGGTTAGCGTCACGCAACACTGTTTCGGTAAACTGTACCTTTGGCATAGCAATTCTCCTTTATTAAAAATTTAAGAGATTTATTAGAAACGCAAGCGAAACGGGGTTGTAAAAAAGTGTAGACCGCATAAAACACTACATATAAAGGTTTTTTAACAGCATTTAATCACATAAAAGCAATAAAAAACAAAAAGGATAATAAATAATGTTTTATGCTATGAACAAACCTCGCCGCTCGGCGTACCTTTGTACGCCGTCGGTTAACCGATAACAAGCCTTTCGCCTTGTTATCGCTCTGTTTGTCCATTCTACGCATTTTTTCCTAACCTCAAACAAGGGTTTTGAAAAAACTTTAGCTCCACTTTTGCCATTATATAGTGTAACCGAACACATATATAATAGTATAGAGATTTTTTAAATTTGGTAAAACCTCTATGTTTTTGACAAAATTCGCCTACCAATTTTCCCCACCTTATCATACAATAAAATACTGAAATTATCAAGGTTTTTTTGAAAAAAATTAAAAAAATAACGGCTCATACTACCCCCGTTTGCGCAGTCAAGCCGTTTTGTATATTGTATTTACTTTTTTAATTCACCGCAACTCTGCTGAAAAGTCTTTCAACTTCGTTGAATAACTCTTTTGTATCATTCCTTTCAGATGAAATAAGCTCTTTAGCGGTTGTTTGCGCTTCGTAAAGAATACGGGTATCCGTCATAAGGTTAGCCACTCGCAAATCGGGCAAACCGTGCTGTCGGGAACCGAAAAAGTCTCCCGGTCCGCGCATTTCAAGGTCTTTTTTTGCTATTTCAAAGCCGTCTGATGTGCGGCACATAAGCTTAAATCTTTCTGTTGCCTCTTCGTTTTGTGCATCGGATACAAGAATACAAGTACTTTCAAACTGTCCTCTGCCTATTCTGCCCCTAAGCTGATGGAGCTGAGAAAGTCCGAAGCGTTCGGCATTCTCTATTACCATAACCGTAGCATTAGGCACATCTACACCCACCTCAATAACAACCGTAGAAACAAGAATCTGTATTTCTCCGCTGTAAAATCTTGACATTATCTCGTCTTTTTCTTTAGGCTTCATTTGACCGTGCAAAAGTCCTAAAGTGCAATCGGCAAAATAAGTGGTTTTCAAATACTCATAATATTCGGTGGCAGGAATTAAGTCGCTGTCGCTTTCTTCTACAAGCGGGCAAACAATGTAGCATTGCCTGCCGCTTTTAATATTTTTAAGAATAAATTTGTAAATTCTCTCGTGGTAGCTTGTAGACACGCTGAATGTTTTAACCGGCTGTCTGCCTTTGGGGAGCTCGTCTAAAACAGAAACATCAAGGTCGCCGTAAATCATCATAGCGAGTGTTCGTGGTATAGGTGTTGCCGACATAACAAGAGTATGGGGGTTTTTGCCTTTGTTTGAAAGCTCCGCCCTTTGCGCTACACCGAATCGATGCTGTTCATCTGTTATGACTAAGCCGAGATTATGAAATTTAACATCATTTTGAATAATTGCATGAGTGCCTACCACAATGTCACATTCGCCGTTTTCTAACTTTTCACGGATTATCCGTTTGTTTTTTGCAGTAACGGAGCCTGTAAGGAGTTCTATGTTAACATCTTCACCGAAAAAGCCCTGCAATGTTTTAAAATGTTGTGCAGCGAGGACTTCGGTAGGCGCCATTAAAGCGCTTTGAAAACCGTTTTTAAATGCGTTGTACATAACGGCGGCGGCTACGGCGGTTTTGCCTGAGCCCACATCGCCCTGAAGGAGTCTGCTCATAGGCTTTTTACACTTCATATCGGTTACGGCTTCATAAATTGCTCTTTTTTGAGCGTTTGTAGGAGTAAACGGAAGCGAATTGCAGAACTCCTCTGTGAAATCCTTTTTAATTTCGGGGGCTGTTCTACTGCCGTAAGCGGATTTTTCGCCTAATAAACCAAGCTGTAACAGCAAAAGCTCTTCAAATATCAACCGTCTTTTTGCAAGGCGGAGCATTTCTTCACTTTTGGGAAAATGTACATTTTTGAGAGTATCCTCTAAACTCATTAAGCGGTATTTTTGCATTATGTAATCGGGAATAAACTCAGTAATATTGCCGCTAACCTCTTTGAGTGCGGTTTCAACAAGCTTCTCAATGTTTTTTGAGGTTAAAGCTGAGGTTGCCCTGTACACAGGTCGGATACGCTGTTTCTCCAAAGACTTTTCAAATCGGGGAGAAAGCATTGTTTTGTTTCCGTATTTATCCTTTGTGATTTTACCGAAAAACAAATACTCTTCGTCTTCGATTAGTTGGTCTTTTACATATTTGTTATTAAAAAATGTAACAGGAATATAGTCGGTGCCGTCACCGATAACGGTTTTTACTAAAAATTTACCGCCGTTAATACGGACAAGCTGTGGTCGCTCACAAACAACGGCTCTTACACATACGGTTTCACCGATTTCGGAATTTTTTAAAGTGATAACACTATCCCAATCCTCATAACCTCTGGGGTAGTTACGAAGAAGGTCTGAAACAGTATAGATATTTTGTTTTTTCAAAACAGACGCACGCTTTTCACCGACACCCTTAAGGTATTTGATTTCGGTAGAAAGTGTTACCATTTCAAGCCCCCCTTTTTAAATAAAAAATGAAGAATTAACGCCTCGACAGTTGCTTCGTCACATCATAAGCCGAGCCGTTATAAAAAAACCTCACCCTGAAACACTAAGTAAACAGCAACTGCAAGCTGAAGAATTATTATAATCGGTAATCCAATCATAAACTTTTTGTGCTTAGTTTTGTGTCGAATTAAATACATAGTAATAAACTCTGCCACTGCACCGCCCAAAACGCCCAATAACATAAGTACATTTTCAGGCACACGGTGTTTTGTATTATGACGGGACGCCCATTTATCATATACGGTTAGAATTATTGTTATTAAAGAAATTATAGAAATATAAATTATGAAATACATTTTTAACTGTAAAATATGATACAAAAGCACGCTGCAATGCACACGAAGTGCGAGGTGCTTTTTCAAACTTATTCACTGTTTTCTCTTAATTATTACTTAAGCTCAGCCGGCTGTCAGCTACCGGCTAAAAGGGGATGTAAAAAAACGGAAGTTTTTCTACATCCCTCTTTTTAGGGGCTTGGAAAAAATGTGTAGAATGGACAAACTGAGCGAAAACAAAGCTTTTGCTTTGTTTTCGGTTACCCGACGGCGTACAGAGGTACGCCGAGCGGCGAAGTTTGTTCATAGCATAAAACATTATTTTTTTCTGTTTTTTTGTTTTTTATTGCTTTTATATGTTTTAAAGCAGTTATAGGGTGTTAAAAAACCTTTGTATATCGGGTTTTATGCGGTCTACGCTTTTTTTACAGCCCCTTTATCATTCTGTAACTACACCTTTTTTAAGAATTACATTAGCATAAATTGCTGTTTCGCCTGTTGCTACAATAGCGAAGGCGTCTTTTGCTCTGTCATAAAAATCGTATCTTTCAATTTCCTGAAATTTAGTCTCGCCGTTATTTTTATCTACAATAGCGTGATACTCTGCCCAGATTTCAGGCACATTATTTTCATCGCCTGTAGCCATAAGCATAACAGGGGCATCAACATAAGTATCAAGAGGAATAAGCTTTAAAACAGCGTCTAAAAGCTCAGGCACACCGTGACCGTCTGCACGGACAAGCCTTTTTGCGTTTGTTGCCGCAGGAAAGTTGCCGTCACCTAAAACTATTTCGTCACCGTGACCCATTTCGTCAAGAATTTTTAAAAGTTCTGGACTGATTATGCTTGGAATACCTTTTAACATAGCAATTACCTCATTTATTAAAAAATTTTTTTGTTATATAGAATACTTGTTTAAAATTAAAAGAGAAAAGCGATAAATGAAAAATTTACGAAAAAGCACATCACACTTCCTGTGCATTGTAGCGTGCTTTTTGTGTAGACAATAAGATACCGTTTCTAAATAAAATAACAGAATTCTTAATATACAGAAATTCTTTATTTTTAACACAATCAGAAAAATAAAGTTGTCTTCTTTGCGGCAAGCACATCAAGTTGTGCCGCAGGCACTGTGCTTGCCCCGAAATTTTTCGTTTTTCATTTTTCATTCAGTTATTGTCTGCCGGCTTGCAAAAAAACAATCCTTGTTATTTTCTGCTCCTGATATCCTCACCGTAAAAATTCAGCACTTCAAATCCGCCGAGGCGAGAAGTTAATCTTTGACCGTAGCGTTCTTCAAGCTCTGATTTTCCCAAGTTAGAAACTATAATTATAGGCTTGCCCGACATTACTGCATTGTTAACAATATCGTTTACCGAAACAACCGAAAACGGTGTTGAAAGCTCGGCGCCTAAATCGTCCATTATAAGCAAATCGCATTTTTCGAGCTCTTCGTCAATATCAGAATCGCCTCTGCCGAAATTCTCTTTCTGCATTTTCTTTATAATATTGCCTGCCGAATCGTAATAAACATTAAAGCCGTTGGCGGTTACAGTATTTAACACAGCTAAAGCCAAATGAGTTTTGCCAAGCCCCGTGCCGCCTGTAAAAAACAGACTGTTTGAACTTTTTGAAAAATTCTCTGCGTAAGATTTCAGCATTGCTTTAGTGCCCGCCATTATCGCTTTATGAGAAATTCCAAGCTCAGGGTCTTTTTTATCGCTGTAATAACTTAAATCAAAGGTATCGAATGTAGAGCTTGCCAATACGGAACTGCACGAAAGAGTGCTGACGGAGAGCTGCCTTAAAAGCTCTAAATGGCATTTACAAAGCTTGCCGTTGTAAATACCCGTATCGTTACAGATTTTGCAGGTGTACGGCGGGTCTAAATAATCTTCGGGGTAGCCCGCGTTAACAATAAGCTCTTTTCTGAGTTTTTGCGCCTCTAAGTTCTTTTTTGCAATTTCGTCAACCGAGACTTTTCCGCCTCCCGAAGAAATACTTCTGATAACCTGCAACGCGGCATTTTTCATTGTATCTTCAATATCGGTAAGCTCAGGATATTTTTTGGTAAACTCTTTTTTACGCTTTTCTAAAAGCTCTTCGGCGTTCGTTCGGCGTTCTTTTAAAATATTCTCTGCCTGAGCGTAAATAATTTCAGAATACTTCATCGGCTTCACTCCTCATTTGCGTACTTTTTTATCCATTCGGCAACGCTGTTTTTGCCGATGTTGTCAATATCATAAGATTTTTTAACCTCTTGGGGCAACGCTTTTTTCTGCCTTTTCATTGCCTCGTCAGGCGTTGTTATGCCTGAGTAAATATATTTCTTCAAAAGCTTATTTGTATCGGACAACACATTATGACATTCACCTAAAGCATATTTCACAAGCTCCGAATCCGCTTGATAATCACATACCCAAATGCGTAAAAACTTTAATACTCTCGGAGTAGGCGCTTCGGCGGTAAGTCCTGCCGTATCTTTAATTTCATTATACAAACCGTTGATTTTTTCTAAATCTAAAAGCTCTTTTTCTACAAGCTCTAAAGAGTCTATGCCGCGCCTTGCCCAGTCCTCCGCCACATTTTTTATAGCAGAAGATGATGTTTTGCCAAGACTTTTTTGGTGATTTAAAAGGGTTATAATTACCTCGGGCGGAAAGCCGTAGTAATCATAAATCATAACAAGAAGCGCTTGGGTGTCGTAGCCGAAAGTACCTAAAATACTTTGGGCTTCATTACAAATTAATACAAGCTCCGGTTCTTCGGAGAGTCTTTTGGCGATTTCTCTTTGAGTGGGCTTTTTTACGGGCAAGCTTTTAACTTTAACCTTTGACTCTGTTTTTTCAAAATCTGCGGCGCTTGAAACAGATTTTGCATTACCCAAGGTTCTTTCTATTTCTTCGCTTGAAACTTTTTCTTCTGTATATTCGATTATTCCGCTGTTTTGCCAATACGAAAGGCACGCTTCAACATCGCCTTTGCTAAGACCCGTGCCTGCGGCAATTTGTTGGGGCGTTTCTGTAGAATCCGGATTTCTTAAAATAAAAAGCAAAACCTTAAAGCTTGCAGTGGGTGCAAGCTTTAAGTGTTTATCTAAAATTTCTGTAGGTACCGCAACAGCACCTTTTGCGTAATCACATTTTAATTTTATCATATTACTCGGGGAATTTTACAATTACACCTTTTGTGTTTCCGGTTACATACTGTGCAATACCCTCCATATCAACATCGGAGGAGCCTGTTTCGCCTGCAACAACATAACCGCCGTCCTTTGAAAGTGCAACAGCATAAGATTTCTCGTCATTTGAGCCGCCGAAAGAACGGGCCCAAGAGAGCATACCCAAACTGTCGAAGGACGCAAGCACAATATCGTTGCCGCCGCGGGTTGTAATGCCTTTTAAATCTCTTGAAGACGAGTTGCTGCTGCCAACGGCAATAAAGGAGCCGTCGTCTTTTTCAACAACATCTACAAGCTCGTCATTATATTGACCTCTGAAAGAAGTAGCAAATTTAATATTCAGATTTTCATCAAATTTAATAATATATGCGTCATATCCGCCGCGGGACGCTAAGTTGCCTGTGAAGAAGCTGTCGGTATTGCCCGAATCGGAAGAATCGGACCTGCCTACAACCGTTACACCGCCGTTTTTGCAAGCGGTAATACCCTTGAACTCCTCGGTACCTTTACCTGCAATAGCCTGAACGCTTACTAACTCCCCTTTAGAGTTAAGCTTAACAACGCCGCTGTCGTTTTTGCCTAAGCCCTTAAAGAATGTGCCTGAAACAAAGTTGCCGACTATATAAATATTTCCGTCTGAGCCTACCGCAACATTATTAAAAATGTCGCCGTCACCTCCCAGAATATTCTTCCACACAACATCGCCGTCAGAATTGTACCTTACAACTGACGCCGCACTTTTAAGCTCCGGTTTGTTAAAGCCTTTGGCGTCACCGTCATTATTACCCACAGAGCCCACAACAATAATATCGCCGTTGTCTGCTAAATCTGCTCCGTAAAACATATCTACGGTAGATGTACCGAAGGTTTTGCTCCAGATTTGCTCGCCTTTTTTGTTAAATTTAAGCACAGCACCGTCATAGTAACCCTTACCTGTTACGCCGCCTATATTTTTGCCGTAGCCTACTGCGTAAAAATCATCGCCTTTTGTTACAACAATATCTTCAATTCTTGTAATGCCCTTTTTTGAGCCCACGGCTTTTTCCCAAACAACATCGCCGTTTTTACTGTATTTGGTAAGAACTGTGTACGGTTTAGCGTAGTTAAGCTCTTTATATTTTGCGAAATCGCCGTCTGTTGAGTTTGTTACGGTTGCGGTAATATATCCGCCGTCAGACATAGCCGCTACGCTTGATATGTAATCCTTTGCAGTACCGCCTAAACCTGCTTTCCAGTCAATTTTTGCAGGCTCTGCAGGGTTCGGGTTAGATGTAACATCAACAACAGTTGTTATAACCTCGCCTTTATCGTTAACTGCTGTGTTACCCTCGCCGTCTGTAACAGGAACAACAGTTGTGCCTATAACCGCACCCGGCTCTGTAACGCTTGGGTTATAAACATACTCTTCTGTTACAACATCGCCTTTATCGTCATATACAAATTTGCCGTTTTCATCTGTAACAGGAATTTTTACAACAACATCCTTGTAAACTACAGATGTGTGCTCATAGCCGTTTTTATCCGTAACCTTAACAATTTCGGTTTCAGGCATAACGGTAATAACCTCGCCGTTAACATCGGTTACGGGAACGCCGTTAGCGTCTGTAACTACAACCGGAGAGAGTGTGCCTAATGTATTTTTACCGTCTTTTTTGTTTTTGGTTAAAACAACCGCCAGTATTATTGCGCCTACTACAATAACCGCAATTACAGGTATAAGAATAGCCAAGAGCTTTTTACTGTTGCCCTTTGGTGATTTTGAAGGCTTTTCTTCTTTCGGTGTTGGAGCTTTAGGTGCAGAGCTTTCAGGCTTTTCTGCTTTCTCGCCTTTTTTAACCATTGGAGGCGGTGCGGGTATGTTAGCCTTGTTATTTTGAATATTGTTATTTTCGTTTGCCATTTTTATATCCTCCGAAACAAATCGTTTTAGTCTGAATTTGAATTTTGGTGACAGTACCGCTTATAATTATTTTTATAATATCATAACTTGCAATAAATTGCAATGGCTAATTTTAGCCGACAGCACACAGCGAGCAGCTGTTTATCCAATTTTTTCACAACACAATTTTTTCTCATTTTACTGTTTACATTTTACAAAAATAGTGTTAATATAATGTGTGGTATTATTATACTGCTGTATACCATTATAATATATACGGCAATTGCGGTAATTTTTACCGAAAATTTAGGAGGATATACTATGGCTAGAAAAATGAAAACCATGGACGGTAACAATGCTGCTGCTTATGTATCTTATGCATTTACAGAAGTTGCAGGTATTTACCCTATTACACCTTCAAGCCCAATGGCCGACTATGTTGACCAGTGGTCTGCTCAAGGTGTAAAAAACATCTTTGGTACAACTGTAAAAGTTTCCGAAATGCAGTCAGAAGCAGGCGCTGCCGGTACTGTTCACGGTTCTCTTGCAGCAGGTGCTCTCACAACAACATATACAGCATCTCAGGGTCTTCTTCTTATGATTCCCAACATGTACAAAATAGCAGGTGAGCTTCTCCCTTGCGTTTTCCATGTATCTGCCCGTTGTGTTGCTTCACACGCACTTAACATTTTCGGCGACCATTCAGATGTTTACGCTTGCCGTCAAACAGGTTTTGCAATGCTCGCAGAAACAAACCCTCAGGAGGTTATGGACTTAGCCGCTGTTGCTCACCTTTCGGCAATTAAAGGCAGAGTACCTTTCATTAACTTCTTTGACGGTTTCAGAACTTCTCACGAAATTCAAAAAATCGCTATTTGGGATTATGACGACCTTGCAGAAATGTGCGATATGGAAGCTGTTGAAAATTTCAGAAAACACGCTTTAAATCCTGAGCACCCGACAATGCGCGGTTCTCATGAAAACGGCGACATTTTCTTCCAACACAGAGAAGCATGTAACACTTACTACAACGCAGTTCCCGGTGTAGTTGAAGAATATATGGATAAAGTTAACGCTAAGCTCGGTACGGATTACAAGCTCTTTAACTACTACGGCGCACCTGACGCTGAAAATGTAATCGTAGCAATGGGTTCAATTTGTGATGTAGCTGAAGAGGTTATTGATTACCTTGTATCAAAAGGCGAAAAAGTAGGTCTTGTAAAAGTTCGTCTTTACAGACCGTTTGCAACAAACAAATTTGTTGAGGCTATCCCTGCAACATGTAAAAAACTTGCTGTTCTTGACAGAACAAAAGAACCCGGTTCAATCGGCGAACCTCTTTACCTTGATGTTATTGCAGCTCTTGACGCAGAGGGCAGAACAGGTATTGAAGTAACAGGCGGCAGATACGGCCTCGGTTCTAAAGATACACCGCCGTCATCTATCTTCGCAGTATATGACGACCTTAAAAAAGCAGAGTCCAAAAAGCACTTCACACTTGGTATTAACGATGATGTTACACACCTTTCACTCCCTGAAGTTCCTGCTCCTGCAACAGCAGCAGCCGGCACAACAGAATGTAAATTCTGGGGTCTCGGCGGTGACGGTACAGTCGGTGCTAACAAGAACTCCATTAAAATCATCGGCGACCACACAGATAAATATGTACAGGCTTATTTCCAATATGACTCTAAGAAAACAGGCGGTATCACAGTATCTCACCTTCGTTTCGGCGATAAAGCTATTAAGAGTCCATACTATGTAAATAAGGCTGACTTTGTTGCTTGCCATAACCCGTCATACATCGAAAAGGGTTACAGAATGGTTAACGATGTTAAACCGGGCGGCGTATTCCTTATTAACTGCCAGTGGGATGAAGCTGAACTCAGCCAGAAGCTCAACGCAGAAACAAAACAGTACATTGCTAAAAATAACATTCAACTTTACACAATCAACGCTATCGACTTAGCAGTTAAGGTTGGTATGGGCAAGAGAACTAACACAATTCTTCAAGCCGCTTTCTTTGCTCTTGCAAATGTTATGCCTATTGAAGACGCTGTTAAATATATGAAAGACGCGGCTACAAAATCTTACCTTAAAAAAGGTCAGGATGTTGTTGACAAAAACCACAACGCTATTGACGCCGGTGTTTCAGCATTCGTAAAAATCAATGTTCCTGCCGAATGGGCTGACGCTACAGACGAAGTTGTAGAAGAAAAGAGCGAAGGTCCTGAAAAACTCGTTAAAATGGTAGATAACATTATGAAACCGGTTGCTCACATGGACGGCGATATGCTTCCTGTTTCCGTATTCGTTGACCACGCTGACGGTACATTCGAGCAAGGTGCCGCTGCATACGAAAAACGCGGTGTATCGGTTATGGTACCTGAGTGGAATAATGTAACTTGCGCTAAATGTAACAAGTGTTCATTCGTTTGCCCGCACGCTACAATTCGTCCGTTTGCTCTTGATGCAGAAGAATTAGCAGGCGCTCCCGAAGTAATGAAAACTGCTCCGAAGCCAATCGTTAAAACAGATTACACATACACACTTGCAATTTCTCCTATGGATTGTATGGGTTGCGGCGTTTGCGTTGGCGTATGTCCTACAAATTCTCTTAAAATGGTATCCCGTGAGAGCCAAGACGCTCAACAGGCTGCATTTGATTACTGCGTAGCAAATGTAACAGAAAAAGAGGGCGTTTCAAGCACCGCAAACCTTATTTCAAGCCAGTTCAAGAAACCTCTTCTTGAATTCTCAGGCTCTTGCGCAGGCTGTGCCGAAACATCTTATGCCCGTCTTATTACTCAGCTTTTCGGTGACAGAATGTACATTTCAAATGCAACAGGCTGTTCTTCAATTTGGGGCGGTCCTGCCGCAACATCACCGTATACAACAACCGCAGAGGGTAAAGGTCCTGCTTGGGCTAACTCACTCTTTGAAGATAACGCAGAACACGGCTTTGGTATGTACCTCGGTCAGAACGCTATCAGAAACAACCTTATCTCTAAAGTAAAAGAAATTGCCGCTTCTGAAAAAGCATCTGCCGAAGTTAAAGCCGCTGCAGAAGAATATCTCGCTACTGTTGACGACGGTGAAAAGAACGGCGCCGCTGCTGATAAGCTCGTTGCCGAACTCAGCAAGGCAGATTGCGATAAATGTAACTTCGTTGTTGCTAACAAAGATTACCTGGCTAAGAAATCCGTATGGATTTTCGGCGGTGACGGTTGGGCATACGACATCGGCTTCGGCGGTGTTGACCATGTTCTCGCATCTGGCGAAGATGTAAACATTATGGTATTTGATACCGAGGTTTACTCAAACACAGGCGGTCAGGCTTCTAAGGCTTCTAACATCGGTCAGGTTGCACAGTTCGCTGCTGCAGGTAAATCTGTTGCTAAAAAGAGCCTTGCCGAAATCGCTATGAGCTACGGTTATGTTTATGTTGCTCAAATCGCAATGGGTGCAGACCAGAACCAGACTCTTAAAGCTATTAAAGAAGCAGAAAGCTACCACGGTCCGTCTCTTATTATTGCATACGCTCCTTGCGAAATGCATTCAATTAAGGGCGGTATGATGAACTGCCAGGCAGAAATGAAGAAGGCTGTTGACTGCGGTTACTGGAATATGTTCCGTTACAACCCGGCTCTTAAAGCAGAGGGCAAAAACCCATTCACAATCGACTCTAAACCTGCTACAGGCAACTACAGAGAATTCTTACTTAACGAAGCTCGTTACTCGGCTCTTACCCGTACATTCCCTGAAAGAGCAGAAGAACTCTTTGCGCGTTCCGAAGCTACAGCAAACGAAAGATACGAACATCTTCTCAGACTTAAAGAGCTTTACGCTCCTAAAGAAGACTGATTTATTCTGACAGTTTGGAAAATAAACATAAATTCCTCTCCTGCAAAAGCGGGAGGGGAATTTTTCTCTTTGCTTTTTATTTTTCATTTATATTTGACAAATTATGCTAATTGTATTATATTATTGTATTATATTCATAGATGTCTGAAAAGACTCTTATATAACGGAGGTAGGTTAGAATGAAAAAACGCAGATTTCTTTCTGTGCTTTTAGTGTGTATTCTTACATTCACATTAGGCACAATTTGCTGTGCCGTAAACGGCGATGCAGATGATGTTGACACGGTTACAGCAGGCGAAAACGCAACTGTTGTTGACAGCGGAGAAACATCTCCTGTCGTTGGCGGCGGCGAAGAAGCAGATATGCTGCTTACAGCCGACATTACCGCAGATGATGGGGTATTCACAGTGGGTGAAACCGAATATGACCTTACGGATTATGACTCCGCAAGCGAATATGTAGGTAACTATGCCGACAATCTGAACGATGACGAAAACTTTAAAGACCATATCGGCGTTGCTATTGACAAGGTTCGCGAAGAAATTCCGTCTTATGCAACCTTCTGGTCGCTTTTAGCGCCGATTATAGCTATTGTGCTCGCTCTTATTACTAAAGAGGTTTATTCTTCTCTTGTAATCGGTATTATTGTAGGCGGCGCAATTTATGCAAACTTTAACTTTGAGGGTACTCTGGTTCATGTTATGAGTGACGGCTTTGTTGCAAATGTTGCAGACAGCTACAATATGGGTATTCTTTTATTCCTTGTTTTACTCGGCGCATTAGTTGCCATGATGAACAAGGCAGGCGGCTCCGCCGCATTCGGAAGATGGGCAACAAAGCACATTAAAACCCGCGTTGGCGCTCAGCTTGCTACGGTAGCCCTCGGCGTACTTATCTTTATTGACGACTATTTCAACTGCTTAACAGTAGGCTCGGTTATGCGCCCTGTTACAGACGGTCACAAAATTTCAAGGGCTAAGCTTTCATACTTAATAGACGCTACAGCGGCACCTGTTTGTATTATTGCTCCCATTTCTTCTTGGGCGGCAGCAGTTGCAGGCTTTGCCAACAGCGCAGGTGCAGAAAACGGCATTGCGCTTTTCATCAGAGCTATTCCTTACAACTTCTATGCTATTCTTACCATTGTTATGATGCTTTTCTTAGCTATTGCAGACTTTGACTACGGTCCTATGAAAAAGCACGAAACAAATGCAAAAGAAAATAACGACCTTTTTACATCAGGTACAAAACAGGCGGTAGAAGAGCTTCAGGTTAACGAAAAAGGCAAGGTTATCGACCTTATTATACCTATTGTAATCCTTATTGTTGCATGCGTAATCGGTATGATTTATTCAGGCGGATTTTTCAGCGGCGAAAACTTTATTGACGCATTCTCAAACAGTGACGCTTCTGTAGGACTTGCTTACGGCTCATTTGTTGCCATCATTATAATTATTGCATACTATCTTATCCGCAGAGTGCTTTCTTTCAAGAGCATTATGGAATGTTTGCCTGAGGGCTTTAAAGCAATGGTACCTGCTATTATGATTTTAGCCTGTGCATGGACTTTAAAGGCTATGACAGATTCATTAGGCGCTAAAATCTTTATTTCTCAGCTTGTTGAGGGCAGTGCCGCAGGCTTCCAGAGCTTACTCCCTGCAATTATATTTGTAATCGCAGTAGGACTTTCATTTGCTACAGGTACATCTTGGGGTACATTCGGTATTCTCATTCCTATTGTACTCAGCGTATTTGACGCGTCTAACCCGCTTACAATTGTTTCAATTTCTGCTTGTATGGCAGGCGCTGTATGCGGCGATCACTGCTCACCTATTTCAGATACAACTATTATGGCTTCTGCGGGCGCACAGTGCGACCACTTGAACCATGTTTCAACTCAGCTCCCTTATGCCCTTACAGTTGCGGGCGTTTCCGCAGTTTGCTATGTAATCGCAGGCTTTGTTGCTAATTGGGTAATAGTTCTTCCTATAGCCCTCGTGCTTATGGTTGGCACACTCCTTGTGCTTAAAGCGGTATTTAAAAAGAAAGCGTAAATTAGCTGACAGCTAACAGCTTGCTGTCGCAAATATTTAGAAAAGATGAAACCGATAGTAGTTCTAAAAACAGAACTATTGTCGGTTTCATAATATTTTGTTAACTACTGTTTACTATTGCAAATTTTGTAGAAATATAGTAATATAAGAAACGGAATAAGGTGGACTCACACGGTAGGCGGTTTGCTCTCTTTTAAATAAGGGAGCATCAGCTCCCTTAATTTATGTTAAGGGGGTGATGCTATGGAGTATTTTACATTTATTGTAATTATACTTATTGTAGCCACAGGCTATGTTTTAGCAATAAAAAAATAACCGCCCTTTTTGCCTCGGGAACGGTTATTTTTAATTAAACCTTGGGCTAACCGCTATTGGGTTTGCCTTATTTCACTTTTATTATAGCAACACCTATAAATTTTGTCAAGCAGAATTTATAGGTGCTTTTTTCTTTCTGCAAATCTCATTTGCCCAAAACTTCCATAGGCTCTACATTTTTGCCGTTGTAAATAACTTCAAAATGCAAGTGAGGTAAATCGTCTTTTTCAAAAGGTACTGTTCCCAAATATCCCAAAAGACTGCCGCTTTCTACTTTATCGCCTTTTTTAACCTCTAAAGCGTCTTTATTAAATCCGCAGTATCGGGCAAGCATACCGTTGCCGTGGTCAATTTCTACAACTGTACCAAGGAGTGTATCGTCATAAATATTTTTTACCACTCCGTAAGAAACGGCTTTTACACCCTCACCGGCCGTACCTTTAAAATCAATGCCGTTGTGAGTTCGCCAGTCCCCTAAGGTTGCGTTGTATTTTGGTGCGTCACCCGAATAATCTCTTAAAATTTCGTTGCCTAAAGGCAATGTGTAATAATCCTTATAAGGCACTGCGTAAGGTGATTTTTCCGTAGTGGTTTCTTTTGTTGTTTCGATCTTTGTTTCTGCTTTGGTCTCTGTTTTTTCTTCCCGTGTATCAGGCACATTGGTGAGGTTTTCGTGAACTTCGTAATCGTGGGTTAGATTTTGTTCATCTTTAATAGATATTTTTTCGGTTGTGGTTATGGCATAATCGCTCTCAATAGGCGCAATATTGCCTAATGCTTTTTCTGTTGCGATTTTTGCAAAAAGAACAGTACCTAAAGCAATTACCATCGCAAAAGCGTAGGCGTATTTTACTCTTTTCATATTCTTTTTTTGTTTTTCGTTATAATACCCGTTGCTTTTTATAGGCTTTTCTTCACCGGCAGGCTCGTTTTCGGGTATTTCTTTTTTATTTTCGTCCATATAAGTAATTCCTTTCAATATGTTTTCATACTTATTATTGAAAAATTTACTTTTTTTATTCATTAAAAAATTTTTTACCCTTTTGTTCACAAAAATTTTAAATTTTACTTGACATCTGTTGGAAAAAATAGTATATTTTACATAAAGATATGCAATTTTCTCTTATCTTAATTTATAAAAAGGAGTAGTTATCATGGATGCAGTTCTCGATATAATCATGAACCTTTTCGGTGACATCGAAATTGACGCTATTCTCGATACTATCATGGGTCTTTTCGGCGACTTCGATTTCGGCTCAATCATTGATACAATTACAGGTTTATTTTAATTAAGGCAATAAGTTAAACGGCAGGGTTTGTTCCCTGCCGTTTTGCTTTTTACTTTATTTTATACATCCTAAAAAATAAATGTTGAGGTTTTTGCACCCCAACATTTATTTTTATTTAATTTATTTTACTACATACTGCACATATTTTTTGACATTGCTTATTGATTCTGATGCAGTAACTTCTGTTGCAGATTCTTTGGCTTCTGTTTTTTTGTAATAGTATGTATAAACCGGCTCCTGATAATACCAGCATGTAGCATAATTAGGTGCATCATACTCTCCGTCAGGTAACCACATTCCTTTGGCACCACAATCCGGACAGACATAAGAACCATACCATTGATAAGTACTATAATAACCGGGGGACAATTGATATGTTATATCAATATTATGCTCGCTCCATGCCGGAGCAGATGACCTTGAGCCCCATGTTCCGCTACCATTCCACATATGATAGTATTTATAATGTTTTGTCGTAGACTGTACATATTGTTCACTCCATACATTTCTCGAACCATTGCTTGGATCAGAATATACAGGACCTTGTGTTGCACCCCAAGAAGTTCTTTTAGTATCATAGAGAGTCCAACCGCTTAAACTTGAAGAACTTGAAGTTGTTTTTGATGTTAAGTCATAAGTCCATTTTTCATTAACTACTTTAGCGTTTTCAGGCAACTCTGATTCAAGCACCCAATCTGAAGTAGGATTCTCAATCCAATGAGCGTAATATGTTACATCTTCGGTTGCGGTAAATACTGTACCGGCGTTTATCTGCTCTCCATCAACCTCATCTGTATACCAACCATCAAATGTATAATAATCTCTTGTTGGTGTAGGAAGCGTACCGAGTTCAGAACCATAAACTACTGTTCTGTTTGTTTCAGAAACAATTCCACCATTGGCATCAAAATTTGCTGTAAACACACCTTTAAGATAATTGTTGAATTCCTCTTCTGTAATCCCGATTATTTTGCCGGTTACACTGAGTAGTTTTTCTCCTGCAAGAATAGAATCCTTCGAGGTGTAAATCAAAAGATTACCGTTAACAGTAAGAGAAGTGGTAAGTGAAGCATCAATTTGGCTAAGTGAAATTTCTTTGCAAAGCATAGAATTTCCTGAATTAGCAGTTAATATTGATTCCCCTCTTAAAGCAAGATTTGTGCTGTCAGCCGTCAATGCGAGACATATACCCGGTGAGGTTACATTTACTTCGTGCAATTCAACATCAGCTGACGAGAATACTAACGGAGTTTGACCGTTACATACAAGATTTGCTCTGTTAATAATTGTCAAAGAAGCATCAGATACAATTCTTAAATTACTATAAGTTTTTCCAAATCCATTTAAAATGAATGCCTCTACTGAACTTGGAACATTCAAGGTAGTATCATTAAGGTCTGTGCATTTTTCTGTTACCCTCAAATATATTTCTTTAGCACCAGACTTTACAGAAGCTTCTATAACTGCTTTATTTGCAGCTGAAACAGTAAGAATTGTATCATTGCTTAAAATTCCCGTTCCAATACTTGTAATATTAGTTCCAATTACTAACTCTCCAAGGCTTATACAGCCTTCAAATGCATTATCGCCAATCTTTGTAATTCCTGCCGCATTAATTGATTCAAGCAATGTACAGTTTCTAAATGCATTTGCCGGTATTTCAGTAATAAAATCTGAAAGTTCAATACCGGTAATATCTTTTCCTGCAAAAGCAGATGAGCTAATACCTGTTACTTTTATAACGGATTTTGTTCCGTCTAAATTGTCAATAACTTTATATTCAGGAATAACAACATATTTATCTGTACCACTATAATTAGTTATAACACCTGATTTTGAAACTTCAAGACCTTCGCTTTCGCAAACACGGTTACCAACATAGGTTGTTATATCCATAGGAACTTCAAACTTGATTATTGAACTTTCATTATCATCATAAGAAGCTGTTTGGTATGAATAATCCTCATATTCATACATTTTATCATCCATAACACTGTATGTCGTTGTGAAATATGATTTTGAAGCAATATCATATCCAACAATTGCAAATACATGAGCAGTACCGGCCATAATCCAACGATGATAACCGGACATTGTATTCTGTGTAGTATATGTTTCAGTTATCTCTTGACCTGTTATGGTTGAGTATGTTACTGCCGAAGAATACTCGTCTGTTTTTGCCTGTGAGGTTTGTGTTCCCTGTGTGCTACTTTCCGAATCAGTGTTTATATAACTCTTACCGATATTATATTCTTCGCTGATTTTCTCGGATATTGCCTTTGATGCTGTTTGACTTTGTCCAACTGTAGAACTGCCTCCGTAACCGGATTCGCTGTTCCAACTTGACGAAGAATTAGCAGTAGTGGAAGCATAATTGGACTTGTTATATTGTGCGCTATCCGTATTATCTGTTTGAACTCTATGAGAAGCAGATTCTTTGGTATTCACAGAACCTGATACACCAAAACCTACTTCTGTTTTGTTTTCTGCAGAAACTTTAACAATATCTATAGGAAAACTTGCGCCTACAGTAGTAGTATTTTTAATATCCAAATTTGCCGATACATTTGTTTCAACGCTTGAAGAATGTTTGTCATCAGTTTTTTTATTTCTAACCGAAGAAAGCATCAAGGAACTTGAAGAACTATCGGTACTTGTGATTGAATCTGAGCCGCTTGAACCACTGCTTACATACCAATTACTACTTTGATCTTTATAGTATGAATTGATTTGTTCCTCGGTAACATTATTTTCTTTTGCCCAGGTCTCATTAACGGTAGTAGAATCGCTCCACTCTTTTGCAAGGGTCCATGAATAAGAGTCGGTAGTTGCTTTTTGTACAGTGTTTGTATATGTATCCATACACTCTTCACTTACTGTTTTAGTAAATGTTTCGGTATGAGTTTTTGTAACTCCATTAGAATTGATTTTGCCAAAATCATGCACTACCGATAATGGTACATTCCTTATTTCACCTATGTTGTAAACAAATAATATAGTGTTAGATTCATTATCCTCGTACATTAAAGGAGTCCCAATATCATTATATGTCCACGCTTGGTTTCTTTCACTAATCCAGTTTGCTGTATAGGTTTTTGTTCCCACTGTGCCCGTAGGTATATTTTTGATAACTGTTCCTTCATCATCAGACCATCCGGCAAAGATGTATCCATCAAGTTTTGGAGAAGGAAGAACATGTTCTTCATCAACAGTATAGGTTTCTGACGCAACAGGAATAAGATCTGATGAGAAATTAACCTTATATGAAAGTTTTTCCCATTTTGCATATAAGTCTATATTCCCTGTTGTTCCTGCCGGAATGGATTTAATATTTTCAGCAGCATCACCTGAGGGTAAATCATACCATCCGAGGAATTGATAACCCGGTACTGACGGGTTTGAGAATTTTGAAATGCCTTCCTCACTTGTATAAGTAGACGGATTGTCATTAGCAATTGTTTGCTGTGCTAAATATTCATCTCCGTTGCTGATATGATAAGCGATAGAATATTCTGTTCTTTGAAGTTTGGGAATAATCTCTTGCTCTACTAAAATCTCGTTACATACCGAACAGTGTGAACCCTCTGTTAAACCTGTACTCTCGTAAGTTGCCTCAACAGCTGGGTCAACAACAACAGTGTGTCCTTGTGATTTTATTACAGTATTATTTTTAGAAACTTCTGTACTACCTTTTTCGTCAATGAAATATTTTTCACAAGACGAGCAATACCAATATGCAATATTACCGTCTTCTGTGCATGTTGCTGTTTTTGCCGGTGTAGCTGTCATAGTATGGGCGTGAACCTTACTGTTACCCGGAACTAAAACAACACCGTATCCCTCAGCGTCAACAACATACCGTCTGATTAAAACAACATCCATCATTGTTACATCGCCGTCACCGTTTACATCTGCAGCAAGTTCGTTAACGCTGACACTGTAACCGGTAATGTATCTTCTAATCATGGTAACATCTTTTAAATCAACTACACCGTCTGAATTCAAATCGCCCGGTATATAATCGATTATAGTAACCTTACCGTTATTTACATTTAAAGGAACAGATTGAATATTTGAATCAATTATATCTTTAGATGAATAAGTAATTTTAATGTTTAGATCAGAGTTTGCCTCAATATCTTCTGCAACTTCAAAAGTAAGTGTAAGTATTGTGCCATCCTTAATATCTTCTTCGGCTAAATCAAGAGCATCCCAGGCAAACTTACAAGGCGATGAATAGTTCTCCGGTTTTGTAATAGAAAGCGCACTAAACGCATCACCCGATTTTGCATCAACAAGAGTTAATCCGGCATCGTAAGTAATTGTAAATGCTGCCGCCATAATACCCGGATTATTGGATATATTTACATTTACATCTATAGTTGTTCCCGGTACTGCATTTGCACTTTCAACCGAAACAGTTGCCGTATTGGATGCTAAAGCAATAGTTGAACCGGGCAACACCGTTAACACCATTACCAGAACCATAAAAACTGATAACAGTTTCTTTACTTTACTCAAAGCAATTCACCCTTTCATACATTATTGTGTCGTTTTGAATCAATCTACATAAACACTTCCGCTTACCATATCAAGTGATACAGCATTCATGTCGTTGTCAAATACATCGTTTGCTGAATATGTAAAAGAAATCGGATATTCTCCGGAAGCCGCATCCGATTTAACTTGGAATGTTAACAGCAACACTGTTCCGTCCTGCGCTTGTTCAGGTGTTATTTCTAAACCGTCCCAAGCAAATTTACAACCGTTAGTTAAGTTTTTAGGTGGTGTAAATGTCAATACATCTTTTACAGCATCACCTGTTGTTGCTTTGGTTAATGTCATAACACTATCGTCATAAGATATTTTTAAAGCCATACCTAAAACACCCGGGTTATTTTGTATGGTAACCGGTACGACTATTGTTTCACCTGCACTTGCTGTTACATTATTTACTACAATAGTAGGATCTGTTAATAAACTGTACTTTGCATTGACAACAATATCTGCTGTTACATTACTAAATGTTTTATCCCACTCTGAGAAGATGTAGCCATCTCTGTTTGGTTTAGCCGGTGCTGTTGCGGCACCGCCTTTTGAAACAGTTTGAGTTTTTAATATTGTTCCGTCATAATCTTTAAATGTTACAGTGTATGTAGTTGGATCGGTTGGGTCTGAAACAGAAACACCAACATATCCTGCGTCTATTTCGTTTCCGTTATCCAAAACAAGTATCAAATGCTTTTGGTCATTTACATACGCATTTGCAACGCCTACACCGGTTGCACCGTTTGTACCATTTGTACCATCTTTACCGTTGAGAGAAGCAAGCCACTGTTCTTCTGTTCCCGTATATCCGTATTCAACGGCTATTTCATAAGCTGATTTTCCATTGGTTCCTGAAAGCGAATTAATCCATTCGTTTTCTGTACCGGTGTAACCGTGTTCTACAGCGATTTCATATGCAGACTTACCATCTTCGCCTACAGCTCCAACCAATGTTGCGAGCCACTCTTGAAGTGTGCCCACATAACCGTTTTCTACAGCAAGTTCGTATGCCGATTTGCCGTCTTTTCCATCCTTGCCGATGAGAGAAGCAAGCCACTCGGTTAATGAACCTTCATATCCATTTTGAACAGCTAATTGGTATGCAGATAAACCGTCAGAACCATCTTCGCCATCTTTACCGTCCAGACCATTTTCACCAATTAATGAATCGAGCCATTCTGATAAGGTTCCGTTAAAGCCATTATCTTGAGCAAGTTCGTATGCTGATTTCCCGTCTTTACCGTCTTTTCCATCTTTGCCGTTCGTTCCTGTTCCACTATTGGTTCCTTTTAATGATTCTAACCATTCTTCTTCAGTACCGCTAAAGCCGTGGGATAGAGCAATTTCATACGCTGACTTTCCTTCTTGCCCATTTTGACCTACAAGTGATGCAAGCCATTCATCTTCAGTTCCAACGAAACCTTTTTGAACCGCTATCTCGTAAGCCGACTTTCCGTCATCACCATTTTCACCTTTGTCACCTTTAGCACCTACTAATGTACCAAGCCACTCTTCAACGGTGCCGTTAAATCCGTTATCGATAGCAATTTCATAAGCAGATTTGCCGTCTTTACCATTAGTTCCGATGCTACTACCGGTTCCTTTTAATGATTCTAACCATTCAGCCTCAGTTCCATTGAAACCATTTTCAACAGCGATTTCGTATGCAGATTTACCGTCTTTACCGTCCCGACCGTCAACTCCATCATGTCCGTCTTGACCATCTTTGCCGTTTTCACCTGCTTCGCCTTTTGGACCGACCAATGAAAGAAGCCAATCCTGAAGCGAGCCATTAAACCCGTTTTCCAACGCAAGTTCGTATGCCGATTTGCCATTAGCACCGTCAGTTCCATCTCTGCCGGCTTCTCCTGCTTCACCGACTAAAGAAGCGAGCCATTGTGCCTGTGTCCCGGTATAACCATTTTGTACTGCTATATCGTAAGCAGACGCACCGTCTTTACCGTCTTTGCCGTCTGCTCCTGTTTTTTCTAAAATTGACGCTACCCATTCTTCTTCGGTACCTGTATATCCGTTTTCAACTGCAATTTCATAAGCAGATTTACCGTCCTCTCCGTCTGTACCGTTATTTCCGGTAAGTGTAAGAAGCCACTCGGTTAAAGAACCCTCGTATCCGTTTTCTACTGCGAGTTCGTAAGCAGATTTACCGTTTGTACCATTTGCACCGTCTTTGCCATCTTTACCGTCTTTTGCGGTTACACCCGATTTTTCCATAAGTGTATCAATCCACTCTTGTTCAGTACCTTTGTAACCATTTTCAACAGCAAGTTTATAAGCAGACTTACCGTTTGTTCCATTTGTGCCGTTGGTACCTATGAGAGATTTAAGCCAAGACGATTCATCACCCTTATATCCGTTAGCAACAGCCAATTCATAGGCTGACTTGCCGCTTTCACCAACCTCACCTACTAATGATGCAAGCCATTGCTCCATTGTACCATTATACCCGTTAGCAACAGCAAGGTCATAAGCGGATTTTGCTTGTGAAGTGCTTACTTCTGTTGTCCTCTTATTTGTTACAATTGTTGCCGTACCAACAGAAATGCCTGATACAACTGCAACTGATAAAACAATAGCGAGAACTTTTTTCCACATTGCGTTTTTCATATTACCCTCCTAAATGAATTAATAAAATCTTTAGTGGCCAAACAATATATGACCACTTCATTTTCTAAAAATTCTCCTTTCCAAAAATACTTATACAGGCATATTATACTAATATAATTAGTATATGTCAAGAATAAAAAATAATTCTATTAGTAATATTACTAATAGAATTAGTGTAGAATTGATAAGAGGTGGTCAAATGGATGAATTATTTATTAGACAACGAATTACACAGTTACGCATGCAAAAAAATGTTTCAGAGTATAAAATGAGTATGGACCTTGGTCACAGCAAAGGGTACATTCAAAGTATTACATCAGGCAGAGCCCTTCCCTCAATGTCCGAATTTTTAACAATTTGTGATTATTTTGGTATTACACCTCTTGAATTTTTTGATACAAACGAGAACGAGGTAATACTATTAAAAGAACTAAACAAAGAAGTTTCTGAAATGAATAAGGACGATGTTGGCTTACTAATACAATTAGCTAAAAGGTTAAATAATAAACACTAATAAATTAACAATTTATCTTATCCTCATTACAATAAACAGGACAGTAAAAACTTTTGTTTTCTACAGTCCTGTTGTTTTATGTTATATACTAAGTGCTTTTGAAATATTGGCAAAATCCTCCATTGTAAGCTTTTCGGCTCTGACTGTTTTTTCGAGGCCTGCTTCTTCAATGGCTTTTGATACCTTTTCTTTAGACGCCCCAAGTCCTGCCGAGATTGAATTTTCGGCGGTTTTTCGTCTTTGAGAGAACGCGGCTTTCACGGTTTTAAAGAAAAATTCTTCATTTTCTACATCTACAGGCGGTTTTTCTCTGACTGTTAACTGTATAACTTCGCTGTTTACCTTTGGCGGCGGCAAAAACGAGTCACATGGCACAAAAAACAGTTTTTCGGCTTTTGCGTAGTAATTAACAGCGACCGTTACCGCACCGCCATCACGGGAACCAACCTCTGCACAAAGTCTGTCTGCCGCCTCTTTTTGCACCATAACCGTTATAGATTTAAGGGGCAGCTTGCTTTCTAACAGCATCATAATTATAGGTGAGGTAATATAATAGGGTAAATTTGCCACAACTGCAATATTCATTCCGCCGCACTTTTCTTCTATAATCTCTTTAAGATTTGCTTTCATTATATCTTGGTTTATTATCTCAACATTATGAAAATCCCCCAAGGTTTCATCTAAAACAGGCAAAAGCCTTTTATCAACCTCAAAGCTGAGGACTTTACTCGCCCTTTTACAAAGCTCGCAAGTAAGCACTCCAACGCCCGGTCCGATTTCTACGGCGCATGTGTTTTCATCGAGATGTGCCGCCTCTGCCATGGCGGGGCAAACATCAGGGTCAACAAGAAAATTCTGACCGAGACCTTTATTAAAGGTTACGCCGTGGCGTGACATAACGGATTTTATTACATTTATATCTGATAAATTTTTCATATAAAATTCCTTTTTGCTTGAATTTATTATGCAATTATTATACAATAAATTTAATAAAAATCAACATAAAAGGAATGATACTTTTGAATTACATAAAAAACGGTGAATTTATATCTGCTCCTGAAAGCTTTGGTGAGGTTTGCCCTGTATTTAAGGGTGTTTTCTGGATAGATAAAGAAGTGGCAAACGCCACTCTCCAAATAACTGCCTTAGGCTTTTACAAGGCTGTTTTTAACGGCGAGGTTTTAGGTAAATTTGTATTTGCTCCCGGTTGGACTTCTTATTCAAAAAGACTTCAATACCAAGAATACAATGTTACAAACCTGTTAGAAGAGTGCAACACTCTTGATGCTGCTGTAGGCAGTGGCAGACTGCTTCACTACAAAGACATTACCCCTGCTTTTATTTGTTGCCTTCACATTTTATACTGTGACGGCACGGAGCAGGATTTTTACACCGATTCTTCCTGGAAATGTTCAAAAAGTAATATTGTTTACTCTAATCTTTACAACGGTGAAACTGTTGATTTTACAGCCGAAACAGAAGAAAATTTCTCAGTAACAGTCCGTGACGGGATTGATAAAAACATTTTAATCCCCCAAGAGGGCGAAGAAACCCGTGAAATGGCTCGTCTTTCGGCTTTATCGCTTATTCGTACACCGGCAGGTGAAACAGTTATAGACTTCGGTCAAAATCTTACGGGTTATGTTGAATGGTCCGTTCCTGCAAAAAAAGGTCACACCTATACCCTTTTGCATGCCGAAGTTCTTGACAAGGACGGAAATTTCTACACAGAAAATCTGAGAACGGCAAAATGCCAGGTCTCTGTTGTATCTGACGGCAAACCTCACACGGTTAAACCTACATTCTCATTTCAGGGCTTCAGATACATTAAGCTTGTAGGCTTTGAAGAAAGCGAAATTAAATTAGAAGATTTTAATGCCGTGGTAGTATTTTCTAATATGAAACGCACCGGCTACTTTGCCTGCGGCAACGATTTAATTCAACAGCTTTACGAAAACATTATATGGGGTCAAAGGGGTAACTTTTTAGATGTTCCTACAGACTGCCCCCAACGGGATGAGCGTTTGGGCTGGACGGGTGACGCACAGGTTTTTTGCAGGACTGCTTCTATAAACTACAGAACCGACAAATTCTTTAAAAAATGGCTGCGCGATTTAGCCTGCGACCAGCACCAATGCGGCGCTGTGCCTCATGTTATTCCTATAGTTTGCGACTCGGTTGATAATTGGCACAGAAATTTTAACGAAAACTCAGGCGGCGCATCAGGCTGGGCAGACGCTTGTGTAATCGTTCCGTATTGGATTTACAGAACTTACGGCGATACCGCAGTTATAAAAGAACAGTTCGACTCTATGAAAAAGTGGATACTGTATATGGAGAGTATGGGAAGTGAGCGCGGTCTTTTTGACCTTAGAAAGCAGAATTTCGGTGACTGGCTTGACCTTAACGGAGACGGAGTTGACGCTTCAAGCATTACAAACACCTCTTTAATATCTACCGCATTTTTTGCGTATTCAAACTCGCTTTTTATAAAAATGGGCGAGGTTATCGGCGAAGATATGAGTTATTTTAAAGAACTTTACAATTTAACCGTATCGCAGTACAGAAAACATTATTTAAACAGAAAAGAATTTGAATATAACACCCAAACTGCCATGTGCTTATCAATTTATTTTGACCTTGCCGAAGACGCTGAGACTTTAGGCGAAAAGCTTTGCCGCGATATTGAAGAAAAAGGCCACATGACAACGGGTTTTTTAGGCACAGGCTACCTTCTTCATACATTAACTAAAATCGGCAGAAGTGATTTAGCATACAAGCTCCTTTTCAAAAAGGATTATCCCTCTTGGCTTTACCCTGTTACTAAGGGCGCAACTACAATATGGGAGCGTTGGAACGGCATAATGCCAAACGGTGAATTTAATACCCCTGATATGAACTCCTTTAACCACTACGCCTACGGTTGCGTAGGAGACTGGCTTTATACGACCGTTGCGGGCATTGATTCGGATTTTGACGAACCGGGATACAAGCACATTATTTTCCGTCCGCTTCCAAACAAAGAATTAGGCTATGCAAAAGCAAGAATAATTACAAAGTACGGCGAAGTTGTTTCAGGCTGGGAATACACAGGCAACGGCAACGAGTGTAAATTTACATTTACCGTGCCCAACGGCTGCAGAGCTACCCTTTACCTTGATAATGAGGAATACGAGTTCGGTGCCGGAACATATAATACATGCTTTTGCTATCCGGATGTTGATTAACAGCATAACTTGTAAATAATAAACAAAACGGCAGAAAGAAACTTATAAATGTAGTTTGCCTTCTGCCGTTTTTTATTTTATTCTTTTAGTTTTTGTAAAAGATTTTGCGATTTTGTATGTTTTGCTTTAAAAAGATTTTGCGATTTTGGGGTAAATTTGCTATTTACATTTTGCGATTTTGTGATATACTAACAGTAAGGATATTGCGATTTTGCACAAAACTAATAAAAAAGATTTTGAGGTAAGATTATGTTTAAAAGAAAAATATATAATAAGTTATTAGAATGGAAAAACGAATCCAACGGCAATACCGCCCTTTTAATTGAGGGTGCAAGGCGAGTAGGTAAATCTACAGTTGTTGAGGAATTCGGTAAAAATGAATACGAAACATATATTTTAATAGATTTTTCAACTGCATCTAAAACCGTAAAAGAGTTATTTGATGACATTTCTGATCTTGATTATATTTTTCTTCAACTACAACTTCAGTATCATATAGATTTAGTTGAAAGAAATTCTCTTATAATTTTTGACGAGGTTCAGCTTTGCCCTAAAGCCAGACAGGCGATTAAATCCCTTGTTAAAGACCATAGATACGATTATATCGAAACAGGCTCTTTAATATCTATAAAGAAAAATGTCAAAGATATTTTAATTCCGAGCGAAGAAAGAAAAATTTGTATGTACCCTATGGACTACGAGGAATTTCGTTGGGCTCTTTCCGATTATACAACAGTGCCTTTAATGAAAAAGTGCTTTGAATTAAATAAAGGTGTAGGCGAACAGACTAATCGAAAGCTTATGCGAGATTTTAGGTTATATATGTTAGTTGGCGGTATGCCGCAAGTAGTAAAAGAATATATCAATACAAATAATTTCAGAAAAGTCGATGCTGTAAAAAGAGATATTTTAAATTTGTACACAGATGACTTTATGAAAATAGACCCGACAGGTAAAATTTCTATGCTCTTTAACGCTATTCCCGCACAGTTAAACAAAAACGCTTCAAGATACAACACTTCCGGTGTGTTGCAAGATAAACGTGCAGATGACATTTTAGAACTTATTGCCGAAATGAAAGATTCTAAAACAGTTTTGGTTTCTTACCATGCAAATGACCCAAATGTTGGACTATCGAGCAATAAAGACCTTAGCAAATTCAAATTATTTGTGTGTGACACCGGACTTTTCACCACTTTAATGTTTAAAGATAGTGATTTTACCGAAAACACCGTTTACGAAAGACTTTTAAATGATAATTTAAGCGCCAATTTAGGTTATTTATATGAAAATATTGTTGCACAGATTTTAACTGCGAATGGGAATGAATTGTTTTACCATACAATAAAAAATGAAACATCAAAGCATAATTATGAAATAGATTTCTTAATATCGCGTAAGAATAAAATTTGTCCCATAGAAGTTAAATCGTCAAATTACAAAAGACATAAGTCATTAGATGTTTTCTGCGAAAAGTACTCTCACAGAATTTTAAATAAATACCTTTTATATACAAAAGATATTGCAAAAGACCAGGATGTTTTATTCCTGCCGATATATTTTTCTCAGTTTATATAATAAAAAACCTAATAAAGATATAGTTTTCGTTAGCATACTAAATAAAAAATGAAAATTGAAGCACGACCGTCGCTTCGCTCCGTTATAAGTCGGGCCGTGATGAAAACAACTTTATTTTTCTAACAAAATAAAATCAGAACAGATAGTAATTCAAAATTTAAAATGTTTGAATTTTACTATCTGTTTTCTTGTTTTTTAAAATTTATAAACCGTCATTTTAGAATTACTATAGCACGAAGCAAAAACTAATTATTTACACCAAAAGCACGCTATAATGCACACGAAGTATGCGGTGATTTTCGATAATTCTTCATTTTTAATTCTTCGTTTTTCATTCGGCATGCGAAGCGTTCACTTGTTCACTCATTTACTCGTTCACTTGTTCACCGCTGTCAGCTATACCCATCTACATTCCCGATAAATTCAGCCCTACTGTTGTTACAACAAATGTCAAAGCGAATAATAAACAGCATAAAACTATAATTATAACTGTTCTTACAGCTTCTCGCCTTTTAACTGCTCTGCTGTCGCCTATAACATATTTATTAGAGCCTAACTTACCCGGATAATTTTTTGCAAATCCGTAATAACTTTTGCGTTTTTTTACCTTTTCTTTATGACCTATCATTGTGCGTCACCTGATTTTTCGGTTGTAGGCTCTGCTGTAACAGGCGGGTCTGTTTCTTCTGTAACAGGTTGTGTTTCACCGTTTGTTGTTTCTTCTGCAATATTACTTTCTTCTTCTCCCTCGCCGCTGTTGTTATCGGTAGGGTTATTCATATTGTTTTGTTCTTCTGTAGTTTCTTCGGTAACAACCACATCATTTGTAACGGGTACCGTTGTTGAAGGAGTTTTATCTGCAGAATTTTTATCGCTGTTACTGTTTTGAGAACTGCCGGAGTTTGAACTGCTTGAACTTACATAAGTTGCACCGTTATAAACATCAATTAAAGTCACTCTGTTATCTTCCAAAACAATATTTGACTGACCGTAAAGCTCCATTTGGAGTTTATATGCTGCTAACTGATAATCTACAACCCAAATCCAGCCTGTAGAAGAGCCCGAACCCGAAGTTCTGCTTTCTTCATCCGGTAAAGACATTTGAACTCTTTCATAGTTATACCATTTACCCGTTAATGCCTTTAAGCCCAGTGAAACAATTTCTGTTTGCGAAAAACCTGTTTCAACATAAGGAAGTAAAATATCAATGTATTTATTTAAGTCGCTTATAGAAGCACCTTTTACTCTGTCTAAAATGCCGTCTATAACCATTCTTTGTCGGCGGGTTCTTGAAACATCGGAGTCTGCGTCACAATGACGGATTCTGCAGAAGCAAAGAGCCTGCTTACCGTTTAAAGTAACACCCTCGCCCACAGGCAATGCCACACCGAATTTTTTCATATTGTAATCCGCTTCATATTGCTGAACATCGGCTTTAATGCCGCCCATTGCGTCTACAACCTGTTGGAATGATGTAAAATCAACCTTAACATAATCGTCAATTTTAATTTTGTAGTTATTTTCAATGGTTTGTACCAAGCACTCGGCACCGCCCATAGCGTAAGCGGCATTAAGCTTAGCACAGTAAGAGTTCTTTTTGCCTTGTATGTAAAGGTAGCTGTCTCTGTAAAACGATACAATAGAAAGTTTTTTAGTCTTTTTATTTACAGAAAGGAGCATCATAGCGTCTGTGTTGCCTTTTGCGTCACCGCCTATAAGCAATACATTAACTACATTTCTGCTGTACATTTTATTTTCATTGCCTGTAGTAGCCCAATCCTGCAACGCTTCTTTAAAACTGCTTGAGCCGAAGTCTAAACCTATATCGTCAAACTCGCCCTCATCATATATAACATCATCATCGGCAGGGTTTTTACCCATTTTATCAAATTTTACTTTAATAAAAATGCCTACCGCAGAGCCGAGTGCAATAATAACAGCTAAAATTATTGCAACAACTTTAATTATTATTTGCTTTTTCTTGGGCAAGCCTTTGTACCAAGCTGAGATTTTTGTAAAAACATTTTTCTTTTTAGAAGAATTACTGAAAACATCTTCAACAGTAGGTATATCTGACGGTATTTCACCGCCGTCCTTTGCTGTTTCTTCATAATCCTCTGCATTTACAATATCGCTTATATCCGAAAGTCTTTCTGCTGATTTTTCTTCCGGTCCGGGTGCATCGGCAACTTCTGCATTTTCTTCAATTTTTGGTGTTTTTGTAGCTTCGGTTTCACCTTTTGCCTCGGCAGATTTTTCCGTTCTTTCTCTTTCAATTTCGGCAGACGCTTTATCTAACAAATCTAAATAATCCTGAAAATTATCTTTTTTGTCTGACATAAATTATTCCTCCGGGTTATTTTCGGTTGTTTCTACCTCTTCATCCTCTAAAACAACATCGTCATCTGCGCTGTCTTCAGATGTATCGCCTGCACCCTCGGAAGCGCTTCCGTCATCTTCAACCTCGCCGTTGATTTCGTTTTCATCGTGCTCGGTTGTTGAAAGTGTAACTACCTTGTCGCCCTCTGAGAGCCTCATAACCTTAACGCCCTTAGACGGTCTTGCACATACCCTGACTGCCGCCGCAGGTATGCGAATAATAATACCGTCCTGAGAAATTAAGATAATATCTTCATCTTCTTCAATGGAACTGATAGCCGCAACATCGCCGTATTTATCAACATGGTAGTTTTTAAGACCTTTGCCGCCGCGTGACTGAACACGGTAGTTGCTGTTTTCGCTGATTCTGCCGAAGCCTGTTTCGCTGACTGTTAAGAGCTTACCGTCTTCGCTCATAATAGCCATACCTATTACCTCGTCACCGGGGCGAAGAGTAATGGAACGAACACCGCTTGCAGTTCTGCCTAAAGGTCTTGCATCGTTTTCATTAAAGCGAATACAGTAACCCTTTTTTGTTGCAACAAGCAAATCGTCATTACCGCTTGTAAGTTTAACCCATGCAAGTTCATCGTCTTCTTTAAGATTTACCGCAATAATACCTTTGCGGCGTGTATTTCTGAAAACATCAAGTGAAGAACGCTTAATAAGTCCTTTTCTTGTTACCATACACAGGTACATACCCTCGTCATTCTCAGGTAATTTAAGCATTGCGGATATTTTCTCGCCGTTTTCAAGGGGAAGAATATTTACAATGTTTGTTCCTTTACTTGTTTTGCTGCCCTCAGGAATTTCAAAGCCTTTAAGTCTGTAGGCTCTGCCCTTTGTGGTATAAAACATAATTACATCGTGAGAAGACGCAATAAACATAGTTTCGGCATAATCGTCTTCTCGCCTTGTCATACCTTTTACGCCGCGTCCGCCACGGTTTTGTATTGTGAAAGTATCTACCGGCTGGCGTTTAATATAACCCATATTGGTATATGTGTACATACATTTTTCTTCGGGAATAAGGTCTTCAATATCAACCTCACCGCTGATGTTTTCAATAGCGGTCCTTCTGTCGTCAGCGTATTTGTCACGCATTTTTGTAAGCTCTTCTTTAACAATAGAAAGAACCCGTTCGTGAGAAGCTAAAATATCTTCTAAATCTTTAATTTTTTCTTTTAATTCGTTTAATTCATTTTGAATTTTAAGAATTTCAAGACCTGCCAACTGACCTAAACGGAATGCAACAATAGCGCTTGCCTGTGGGTCGTCAAAATCAAATTTTTCCATAATTGCGGCTTTTGCCTCTGCCTGACCGCCTTTGCAGGCACGGATTGTAGCAATAATATCATCTACAATATCAATTGCTTTAGCAAGACCGTCTAAAATATGGGCTCTTTCCTGAGCTTTCTTTAAATCAAAACGGGTTCTTCTTTCGATTACTTCACATTGGAAGTCGATATACTGCTGTAAAATCTCTTTAAGATTAAGAATTTTAGGCTGACCGTCAACTATTGCAAGCAATATTACACCGAATGTTGACTGAAGCTGAGTTAAACTGTAAAGCTTATTTAAAACAACCTGCGGATTAGCGTCTCTCTTCAAGTCTATTTCAACATGAATACCTACCTTGTCGGAGGAATAGTCGTTAATATCCGCAATTCCGTCTATTCTTTTATCTTTTACAAGGTCTGCAATAGATTCAATAAGACGGGCTTTGTTAACCATATAAGGAATTTCGGTACAAACAATTTTAAATCTGCCGTTTTTACCCTCAACGATTTCGCATTTTGCTCTTAAAAGAATTTTACCTCTGCCTGTTGCATAAGCCGCGCGTATACCGCTTCTGCCCATAATGATACCGGCTGTGGGAAAGTCGGGACCTTTAATATATTCCATAATTTCAGCAAGCTCTGCATCCGGATTATCTATAAGGTAGCTTATACCGTCACAGACCTCTCCTAAATTGTGAGGCGGAATATTTGTTGCCATACCAACGGCAATACCCTGAGAGCCGTTTACAAGCAAATTCGGAAATCTGCTGGGTAAAACAGTAGGCTCTTTTAATCGGTCGTCATAGTTAGGCACAAAGTCAACTGTATTTTTCTCAATATCCGTGAGCATTTCAAGTGACATTTTACTCATACGGGACTCTGTATAACGGTATGCAGCGGCAGGGTCGCCGTCTATAGAACCGAAGTTACCGTGACCGTCTACAAGCATATATCTCATAGAGAAATCCTGTGCCAGACGAACCATTGCGTCATAAACAGACGCGTCACCGTGGGGATGGTATCTACCGAGAACGGAGCCGACAGTATCGGCACATTTACGGTAAGGCTTATCCGGCGTCAGGTTATTTTCATACATGGTATAAAGTATTCTTCTGTGAACCGGCTTTAAGCCGTCTCTGACATCGGGAAGAGCACGGGATACTATAACAGACATTGAGTAATCGAGGAAAGACGACCTGACCTCTTTACTTATATCCACATTAACGATTTTTTGATTTTCATAAGGGTCGGGTAAGTTATTTACACCTTGTGTAACCCCTTCTGTTTTGTTCATTTCGTCCATTTACTTATCTTCCTTTGTTAAATATCAAGATTCTTAACGAACTTCGCATTTGTTTCAATAAATTCTCTGCGGGGCTCAACCTTATCGCCCATAAGAATTGAGAATGTTTCGTCTGCTTCTTCGGCATCTTCTAAAGTAACTCTCAGCATCAAGCGTGTTGCAGGGTCCATAGTAGTCTCCCAAAGCTGTTGCGGGTCCATTTCACCAAGACCTTTATAACGCTGAATTGCGTAGTTACCCTCTATTTTTGATATGATTTCATCACGCTCTTCATCTGAATATGCGTATTGATGAACCTTGCCTTTGCTTATTCTGTAAAGAGGCGGCTGTGCTAAATAAACATGACCTTCTTCAATTAACTTCGGCATATACCTGAAGAAGAATGTTAAAAGAAGTGTTCTTATATGAGCGCCGTCTACATCGGCATCGGCCATAATTATAATTTTATCGTAACGAAGTTTAGAAATATCAAAATCTTCGCCTATGCCCGTGCCTAATGCTAAAACAACAGGCGTAAGCTTATCGTTACCTATAACCTTATCTATTCTTGCTTTTTCAACATTAAGCATTTTGCCCCAAAGAGGAAGAATTGCCTGAAACATTCTGTCTCTGCCTAATTTTGCCGAGCCGCCTGCACTGTCACCCTCGACAATGTAAACCTCGGTACGGACTGCGTCTTTTTCAATACAGTCGGCAAGCTTACCCGGTAAATTGTTGCTTTCTAAAGCAGATTTTCTGCGGGCATTATCTCTTGCCTTTCTTGCGGCTTCTCTTGCTCTTGAAGCGTCAAGTGCTTTTGAAAATATTGCTCTTGCTTCTGCAGGATTTTCCTCAAAATATGTTGAAAGCTTTTCGTATACGCATTTAGAAACAATAGGAGTAATATCCGTATTGCCGAGTTTTCCTTTTGTTTGTCCTTCAAACTGTGCCTCGGTAAGCTTTACGCTTATAACTGCCGAAAGACCCTCACGGACATCGTCACCCGAAAGTTTTTTATCGTTATCCTTAAGAAGACCGTATTTTTTACCGTAATCGTTAAATACACGGGTTAATGCGGTTTTAAAGCCTGTTTCGTGAGTACCGCCGTCTATAGTGCGAACATTATTGGCAAATGAAAGAATATTTTCATTGTAGCTGTCGTTATACATAAGGGCAATATTTGCCTCTCTGTCGCCCGATACGGCAGAAAATGCTATTGGCTTTTCGTGTAAGGGGGTTAATCCTCTTGTTTTTGTGATAAATTCAACAAAAGATGAAATACCGCCCTCGTAGCAGTAAACCTCTTTCTTTTCTTCTTCTCCCCTTTTATCTGTAAGAGAAATAGAAAGACCTGCATTTAAGAAAGCCTGTTCGCGAAGTCTTCTTTCTAATGTTTCAAACTCATAAACAGTAGTTTCTGTAAATATTTGAGAATCTGCTTTAAATCTTATTAAAGTACCTGTTTCGTCTGTATCGCCAATTACTTTAAGGTCGCAGGTTGGATTACCCCGTTCAAATCTTTGATAATGAATATGACCCTCTTGAGAAACCTCTACTTCAAACCATTCAGAAAGAGCATTTACAACAGATGAGCCAACACCGTGAAGACCGCCGGACACCTTGTAACCGCTGCCGCCGAATTTACCGCCGGCATGAAGAACGGTTAAAACAACGGTTACTGCAGGTAAGCCCTGTTGCTCATTTATTCCGACAGGAATACCTCGTCCGTTATCACGAACTGTTATAACATCACCCGGTAAAATTTCTACCTCAATATGAGTACAAAAACCTGCAAGAGCTTCGTCTATTGAGTTATCTACTATTTCATAAACTAAATGATGAAGACCTTTAGGACCTGTAGAGCCTATGTACATACCCGGTCTTTTTCTAACGGCCTCTAATCCCTCAAGTACCTGAATAGCGCTTGCATCGTAAGTTTCCGTAACCTGAGTATCTATAGCGTTTTCATCAAATACTACAGACTCTTCAAGAGCCTCCTCACGAAGTTCTTCTTCGGTTTTTATAATGTTTTCTTCCAAAATACTAACCTCCGTATTTTAGTTTTTTAATTAAATTTTTCTGTTTTTATTATTTTTCCGTTTTCTATTAAAAATGATGAGCCTGAATATTGCCTTATTACCTGTGACGGATCACAGCAGGTAATAAAAACCTGCCTGTTGTAAATATGATTAAGAATATATTCCTGCCTTTTAACATCAAGCTCACTCATAACATCATCTAAAATAGCTATGGGTATATGACCTGTTCTGCTTTCTAAAACCTTTGACTCCGCAAGCTTTAACGATAGTGCACATGACCTTTGCTGACCCTGTGAGCCGAATTTTCTTGCAGACATATTATTTATCAAGATTTCTATATCGTCTTTTTGAGGACCGACTAATGATATTTTGTATTTTTTTTCTTCTGCTGATTTACTTTTATACAATAAAAAAAGATTATTTTTTATTTCTTTTAAATTATTACCGCAAATGTTTAAATCGTTTTTATATATTATTTCAATTTCTTCTTTATTTTCGGATATGCCGGAATAAATATCTTTTACAAATGACGATAATTCTTTTATATATTCCGAACGCTCCGAAATAATGTAAGAGCCGTATTCCGAAAGTTTTTCATTATATATTTCTAACATTTCAAAATTTTCGTTTATACCGTCATCTTTTAAATACGCGCTTTTTTGCTTTAACAGAATGTTATAATTTTTAAGACTTTCCGCATATTTTAAATCTATTTGGGATATTGCAATATCTAAAAATTTTCTTCGCTCAAAAGGACCGTCTTTAATTAAAGATAAGTGTGACGGAGAAAAAATCACGGCCAAAAAATTACCCATCAATTCTCTTGTGGATTTTTTTAAAACTCCGTTTACTTTTGCTCCTTTTTTTTTATGCGTAACGCAAATTTCTGTTTTAATATCTCTTACATCATTAAAAAAATCTATTTTTATGTTGCTGTAATCTCTGTTAAAGGTTATTAAATCATCATCTGTACAGCTTCTGAAAGATTTACAACCCGTTATTAACCAGATAGCTTCTAATATATTTGTTTTTCCTTGGGCATTATCGCCGTAAATTACATTTACACCGTTACATGGAGAAAATTCTATATTTTCAATATTTCTGTAATTTTCAAGAAATATATTCTTTATATACATAGAATTTTCTCCTTTTAAAATTTAAATCACATTAAAAATGTTAAGCCCGTATTCTGCACTGTCGCCTTTTCTCAATTTTTTACCTCTCATAGTGCAGACCTCACCGTTTACTTTAACTTCACCGTTTTGAATAACGATTTTTGCGTGACCTCCGGTGCTGACCGCAGAAGCATTTTTTAAAAGGTCGTCAAGTCTTATATAATCACCTTTTAATACAAAATCCTGTTTATTTTTATTTGCAAGCTTTGCTTTAATTTTCATAATTATCCTACTTTTATACAATATTTTTTTCAGTTAAAACCATTTTTTCCCTCAGCATTTTTATTTTGCCTGGCCGTTAGAATTTTTTTTATGATTTACATCCGTTAATTAAAAATTATCCGATATTTTCATTTTTAAGACGCATAGGAATAATTAAGAAAATAAAGCTGTCACCCTCGATAGGCTTTATTATTATTGGTGAAACAGGGCTTGAAAGCTCTATATCAACCTCATCAACATCTACGGTTTTTAAACAGTCTGTAAGATATGTGTTATTAAAACCGATTTCTAACCTTTGACCCTCAATAGAAGCGGGAATTTTATCGGTTGCGGCACCGAGTGCAGTTGCGCTTGAAACTCTGATTGTGTTATCGTCAAAAATGCAACGGACAGGACTTTTTATCTTACTTGTAATTAAAAGAGATGTTCTTTCTACACTTTCCAATATAAGCTTAAGATTTACTCTCGCTTTTGTTGTACATTGAGCGGGAATAGCGTTTTTATAATTGAAAAATTCACCTTCTAATAACCTTGAAACTATTTTGTAATTACCTATTTCAAATAAAATGAATTTTTTTCCGATAGAAAATGTTACTTCGCAGTCATCATCATCGCTGAGTTTTACTACCTCTGAAAGAGTTTTTGACGGAACAACAAAAGAAAGATCTTCGCCGGAGTACTGAACTGTTTCGTTTCTTATTGCCAAGCGGAAGCCGTCACAGGAAATTAACCTTAAGTTATTGTTTTCAACTTCAAATTTAATTCCTTTGTGAACCGGTTTAATATCTTGAACGGCAACGGCAAAAATAGTTTGTTTAACCATATTTTTAAGAATTCCCTGTTTAATAGAGAATGGAAGTCCCCCTGAAACGGTAGGAAGCTCAGGATAATCGTCTGCTGGTATACCTACTAAAGAAAATTCTGCTTCACCCGATGTTATTTTGCAAAGATTGTGAAGGTCTGCAGAGATTGTAACTGTTGCTCCGGGCAATCTTCTTAAAATATCGCAAAGAAGTCTTGAATTTAATACAATACTGCCCTCTGTTTCGGTTGAACATGTAATTGTTGTTGTAATACCTACTTCAAGGTCATAGCCCGAGAGAGTTAAAACAGATTTTTTTGCATGAAGATAAATACCTTCTGCGGCAGGTAAAGTGCTTTTTTGCGGTACGCTGCGAGATACTATATTACAAGCCTCGCACAAAACAGATGTGTTACAGGTAATTTTCATAACTTAACCTCCTAAGTCAGCAAAGAAAAATTTTATTAAAAAGTGAATAATTTAAAATTTTATGCCAATAATAATATATTAAAACAGTAGTAGTAGTAGTATAAGTCAGTTTGTAGAATTACTGCATACTCCGTTGATATTATTGGGATTGCAGGTATTTTTTGTTTGTAGGTTTTTGGTAGAGCTTTTGTGTAAAAGCAGTCGGCAAATTAAACCGATGTATAAAATGTAGAAAAAGTTTTGAACATTAGTGTAGAAAATGTTTATAACAAATCAGTCGTTCCGTTCGTCTTTAATACTTTTCATAATATCGTAAACAGTTGATTTAAGTTTAACATTATCTTCCATTTTACTTTCGGCTGCTTCTATGGAGTAAATTACGGTAGAGTGTTTTTTACCTCCGAACTCCGCGCCGATTTCTTCATAAGTAAGAGTTGTTACCTCACGCATTATATACATTGCAAACTGACGGGCATTGGAAATATTGCCCTTTTTCTTTTCGGATTTGATATCTTCGGCAGAAACACCGAATGCGCCCGCAACCTTATCTATAATGTTTTTAATTGTAACCTCTGTAGGCTGAGCACAGTAAATAATATCTTTTATAACATCGTTTGCAGTACCTATTGTAGGGGGTTTGCCGTCTATTGAATAAACTGCGTGGAGTCTGTTAACCACACCCTCTATCTGGCGGACATTGTTTTTAAGTCTTTCTGCCACAAATTCAACAACATCTTTAGGTATTTCCATCTCAAGAGCCTGTGCCTTTTTTTGAATAATAGCTATTCGTGTTTCAAGCATAGGCGGTTGAATATCTGCAAGCAAGCCCTGAACAAAACGGCTTCTGAGCCTTTCTTCTAAAGTAGGTATATCTTTAGGCGGCCTGTCCGATGTTAAAACAATTTGTTTACCGCGGTTTACCAATGCCTCGAAGGTGTGAAAGAATTCTTCCTGGGCTACAGATGTTTTGCCTATAAACTGAATATCATCCATTAAAAGAACATCACAGTTTCTGTATTTGTCGTGGAACTCTGCCATATTCTTGTTGCCCATGTGCTTTATCATTTCATTAAGAAAGTTTTCACCTGTTGTAAAAAGAATATTCATTTCGGGTCTTCTTAAATTCAGTTCACTTTTAATTGCTTTTAAAAGGTGGGTTTTACCGAGACCAGATGCTCCGTAAATAAACAACGGGTTGTGAACATTGCCCGGACTTCTTGAAACAGCCTCTGCCGCAAAATATGCGAACTGGTTTGTAGAGCCTACAATAAAGTTTGAAAATGTCGGCTCTAATTTTGAAGACTCGGTAATTTCATTTTCATTTGAGGGGGTATTAACATTCTCGGAGGTGCTTTGTTCAACAAAAACAGCTCTTTCATCTGCAATAACCTTAACGCTTACGGGAAAGCCTGTTACATCACTGCAGGACTCCTTAATTGTATCGCAGAAACGATTTAAAATAATATCTCTTTTAAATGATGATGAAGCCCCTAATACTAACTCGTTGCCGTCAAATGATTTTGGCTCTAAATCCTTTATCCATGTCTCAATAACAGTACCTGATATTTTAGACGATAAATCAAGTAATATAACTTGCCACAGTTCTTGTAAATTATCCATAATTCTCCTTAGTATAAAATAATTTTATCTATCAACATAATAATTGAAATCAGCGAATATATATTCCATTAAATTATAACATAGTATAATAAGTAAAGCAACCCAACTTTTAAAAAATCGACATTTTTTGTAGAAAAAAACATAAAAAATTTATCTTGTTTTTTGGTTATTTTTATTGTAATTTCAATGTTTCGCAATAGTCGGGGTAAAATCTAAAAATAAACAAATTTTTACCAAAAAATAAATATTTTTATATCTACTTGAAATTTACTCTTTATTGGTATAATATTAAAGTGAAGTATTATAAAATATATAAAATTTTACAATAAAAGGAATTACAAAATGGATTTTACAAAATACAAATGTGCCGTATGTAACAAAAATTTTAATGAGGGTGACGATGTTGTGGTTTGTCCCGAGTGCGGAACTCCTCATCACAGAGAGTGCTTCAATCAAGTAGGCGAATGTATCAACAAATATAAACACAATTCAGAAGAGCCGGTTGAAATTTTAAAGGCAGACAGTGAAAGCGACAAACCGAACACCGAAAATGTTATATTAAACGAAGATTTTCACAGAAACGAAAATCCTGAAAACGAAAATCTGACAGAAGAGCAAAAAGAAATACAGAAATTTATTGAACAACTGCAAAAAACAGGCGTAAATGATGATACAGAGCTTTACGACGGCTGTACGGTTTCGGAGTATGAAGCCGTTATAGGCAAAAACAGCAGGCGGTTTATTCCTGAATTTATGCTTGAAGCAAAAGCAAAAAAAAGAATCAGCTGGAACATTCCTGCATTTTTCGTTCCGCTGGCTTGGTCTGTTTACAGAAAAATGTATGGCTTTGCCGCAATAATTCTTGCAATATATCTGGCTCTTTTCGGAATAATCTCTTACCCTATACTCAGTAATACAGAATTAATGGAGCAAAGTAAGATTTGCTACGAAGAAGACCCTGAATTTATGTACGGTATTTATAACTACTTAACCGCCAAAGAGGGCAGTTTAACGGCAGAACAAACAAAGTTTGTAGACCTTATGGAAGACAGCGCTTTACCTAAAGCTCTTTCATTAACAATAAGTCTTGCAGAATACAGTCTGCGAATGGTTTATGCGCTTTTTGCAAACAGTTTATATTTTAAAAAATGTACAGGTATTATCAAAAAGTCAAAGCAGGCAGGCATACCGAAAGAAAATCTTAATAAATTTCTGTTTGGTAAATATGCAACTAAATCAATAGTAGTTGCGGCTATTATAGGATTTTTTGAAATTATGACATTTATATACATTTAGAGAATTGTAACGGAAAAGATTTAATCACAAAAAGTTTTTATATTAAGTTTTAAATGTTCTTTTTAAAACTGTTCAAAATATCTGAAAATATTATGGGGTGAGAAGTTATGAAGGTTAAATATTACGGTACCTGTGCGGCAGAGGGATTTCCGGGGCTTTACTGTTCTTGTGAAACCTGCGAAAGAGCAAGACAGTTAGGCGGTAAAAACATAAGAACGCGCAGTCAGGCTGCAATTAACGGCGAGCTTATTATTGATTTTTCTGCCGATACATATCTTCACACAATTAACTACGGCCTTGATTTAAGAAAGGCTAAGGCAATTTTAATAACTCACGGTCACGATGACCATTGCTATCCTTACGATATTCTTTACAGACGCAACGGATTTACTTATGTTCCGGACGAAAAAGAGAAAAAGCCGCTTCCTGTATATTCTACACGAAAATCAGGCGAAAAAATCCGTTCCCTTTACGCTGTGGAAATGGTGGACGAGCGTGACAAAAACGCTATTGACATTAACACCGTTAAAATGTTTGAGCCGTTTACAACAGAGGGCTACAAGGTTACACCTTTAAAGGCAAATCACGATGATACGCTTGAATCTGTTATTTACATAATAGAAAAAGACGGCAAAGCAGTTTTATGGGGTCACGATACAGGCTATTTTCACCCTGAAACATGGGAATACATTGAAAAATCAGGAATAAAATTTGATTTTGTTTCTCTTGACTGCACACAGGCTATGGACGGTGTAACATATAGAGGACACATGTGCGTTAAGGCTTGCTGTGATGTTAAAGACAGGCTAATTAAAAACGGCAATGCAGATGAAAATACAATATTCGTACTTAACCATTTCTCACACAACGGCGGAATTGTTTATGACGATTTAGTACCCATAGCAAAGGAGCTTGGTTTTTTAGTTTCTTATGACGGTTTTGAAGTAGAGTTTTAATATGTTTATTCATATAGGCGGAGAAAAGGTTGTTACGGATAATGAGGTTATCGGCATATTTGATATGGATAACACAACAACCGAGAAAAAAACAATAGACTACCTTAATAATGCTCAAAAGCAAAACAGGGTAGTCAATGTTTCTGAGCTTGAAATTCCCAAAGCATTTATAGTTTGCAGCGGCAAACAGGGTAACAGAGTATTTATCTCACCGAATACAGTCGGAACAATACTTAAAAGGATAGATAAGTAAAAAGCAGGTGAAAAAATGCAGACGCCTTTAGCGGACAGAATACGGCCTGACTCTTTAGACGATATTGTAGGTCAACAGCACTTAATAGGCGAGGGCAAGCCCCTTAGAAATATTATAGAAAGCGGAGAATTGCCGAACCTTATATTTTACGGTCCTTCGGGTACGGGTAAAACTACCTTAGCCCGTATGATAGCAAAAAAGACCGACAGAACCTTGCGAAAGCTTAACTGCACTACCGCAGGCACACAGGATATTCGTGATATTGTTGAAGATTTAAACGGATTTACCGCACCTAACGGAATACTTTTATATTTAGATGAAATTCAGTATTTTAATAAAAAGCAACAGCAAACATTGTTGGAATATATTGAAAACGGGTCTATTACCTTAATCGCTTCTACTACGGAAAACCCGTATTTTTATGTATACAGTGCCATTTTAAGCCGTTCCTCCGTATTTGAGTTTAAATATGTTACTCCCGAAGATGTTGAAAAGGCTGTTAACCGCGGTTTTAAGCTTCTGGCAGAGGAAAAAGGAGAAAGCTTCAGCATTGAAGAGGGCGTTATTCACTACATATCAACTGCTTGCGGCGGAGATGTAAGAAAATCTCTTAACGCTGTTGAGCTTTGTGTTTTAGGCTCTAAAGCTCCCGAACAAAATAATCCGAGAGTAATTACCCTGAACACCGCAAAGGCGCTTACTCAAAAGAGCGCTATGCGTTACGACCGTGAGGGTGACGACCACTACGATATATTATCTGCTTTTCAAAAGTCTATGCGCGGCTCTGACCCTGACGCTGCACTCCATTATTTAGGCAGGCTGTTAGAGGCGGGGGATATGACCTCGGCAATTCGCCGTTTGTTGGTGTGCGCTGCAGAGGATGTGGGTCTTGCATACCCCCAAATTTTGCCTATTGTAAAAAGCTGTACCGATATTGCGTTGCAGGTGGGTATGCCGGAGGCAAGAATACCTTTGGCAGACGCGGTTATTTTAGTTGCGACTTCTCCTAAATCCAATTCGGGCGAAAGCGCTATAGATATGGCCTTGGCAGATATAAGAAAGGGTAAATCGGGACCTATACCCAGGCATCTTCAAAATAAACATTTTGACGGCGAGGACCAGGAAGTTAAAGGTCAGTTTTATGAATACCCTCATAGCTTCAAAAATCATTGGTGCCCTCAGCAGTATTTACCCGACCAAATAAAAAATGCCGTCTATTATGAATTCGGAGAAAACAAAATAGAGCAGACAACAAAGGAATATTGGAGAAAAATTAAGGGGGACTTATAATGAAAAAATTATTAGCAATCTTAGCAGCAGTTTTAGTATTTACTTTTTCTTTCGGTACTGTAAATGTATTTGCCGAAACAGATGTTATTTCCAATGACAAATTTTATGCCGAAATACCTGAAGATTACGAGATTTCAGAAACATACGACCATTATTATTTGGAAAATACAGAAGACTACACAGGTTATATTGAAATATTCGTAGTCGGAAATATCCTTTTGCCTGATGGTATAAAGGATACGGATAATTCTGTTATAGAAAAAAGATTTAACGATTTCTGGCAGGCAAACGGTACTCAAAGCACAGTTGATATTATGAAATCCGAAAAGAAACAAGTAAACGGATTAACAGCATGGTATTCTTTATGTGAAATAGATTACGGAATGTTTAAAGAGTATACGCATGCTTATGTTTTCACAACACAGGAAAACATTTTTGTAGTTACGGCAACTTATGACGAATTAAAGAAAAGCGAGCCTAAAGTTTTAACGGATTTTATTAACAATTTTGCTATAAACGGTACACACTACAACGGCGAAAAGCTCACAAAAGAACATGATTTTTCTAAGGCGGAGCATTACATAGACGGTCTTGAAAGAGATGTTTTAACAGAAGATTATTACGATTTCGATTCAAATGTTGACACTGTTGCTGTAGTCCTTGTAGTTTTAGCAGTGTTAGTATGGCCTATATTGGCAATAGTATTTATTATTTTTTACCGCTCACAAAGAAAGAAGCTTAAAGAATATAAAGAATTCTTCGGACCTATTGAACAGGCAAGAATGAACTTTAATCAGCAGTTTACGGAAAACGGCGTAGGAGCTTACGGCAATTACCCTCAATATAACGGGAATCAGTACAACACAAATCAATACAGCGGCAGTCAATACAATGCTCCTAACCAAAATCCGTATAATGCTCAAAACCCTTATAATTATAATCAGCAAAACCAACAGGCTTATCAGTACCAAAACCAACAGCCAACCGAAAACAGCGGTTACCAGGATTTTAATAATCCACAGGATAAAAACGAAAACAAATTCTAATCTTAAGAGGTATTCAAAATGTATAACTTTCCTATCGGTGTAATAATTGACAGTTTTAAAACAGATACAGTTACCGCCGTGAAAAAAGCGGCGGAATGCGGAGCGCAGGGCATACAAGTATATGCCACTCACGGCGAAATGTCCCCTGAAAATCTTGTAGGCGCTAAAAGAAAAGAATTTTTAGATCTTGTTAAATCAAACGGGCTTACAATATCTGCTCTTTGCGGCGATTTAGGCGGCGGAGGATTTTCTTTTAAAGAAAAAAACCCCGAAAAAATTGAGAAGTCAAAAAGAATAATCGAAATGGCAAAAGAGCTGGAAACAGATGTTGTTACAACTCATATAGGCGTTGTGCCTCAGGATAAAAACCACGACAGATACAAAGTTATGCAAGAGGCCTGCTACGAGCTGGCTCAGTATGCCGATTCGTTAAACGCTCACTTTGCCGTAGAAACAGGCCCCGAAACAAGCCTGCAGCTTAAAGACTTTTTAGACGGCTTAGGCTCTACGGGCGTAGGTGTAAACCTTGACCCGGCTAACTTAGTTATGGTTACGGGCGATGACCCTGTTAAAGCGGTACACAACCTGAAAAAATACATAGTTCACACTCACGCAAAAGACGGCAAGCAGCTCTTTTACAAAGAACCTGAGATTATTTACGGTCTTAAACAAGAGGTAATCGTTACAGACGACTCGTTTATAGAAGTTCCTCTCGGCGAGGGCGGCGTTGACTTCCCCAATTACCTTAAAGCGTTGGAAGAAATCGGCTACAAGGGCTTTTTAACAATAGAGAGAGAAGTAGGCAACCAACCTGAGGTTGATATTAAGAGAGCAGTAGAGTTTTTGAGGGGAATAATGCGGTAAGCGGAACGGGAGTTAAAAAGAAACATTGAAATGAAAAATTTACGGACAAGCACATGGGCTTGTCCGTAAATTTTCTTTTTATTACGAAGTGTATTGTAAAAAGAAATGTTTTCTCAAACTAATTTTTCTTAACTTAATAATAACGCAATAATTTTAAAAAATATAGCTGTATCACTATGTATTAAACGAAATATTTTATTTAAGATAAATAAAATTACAATACTAAAAATAACAAAAATAAATAAAACAGTATTCAAACATAAAACACATCAATAAACAAAAAGAACAGATAGTAAATCAAACATTTTTAACTTGAATTACTATCTGTTTTGATTTTATTTAGAAAAGCAAAGTTGCTTTCATCTCTGCAAGCACATTAATTTGTGCCGCAGGCTCTGTGCTTGCACATAAATTTTATTTTTAGTTTTTGAAAAACGGTTACTTGTTAAGCAACCAATCTGCCACATCAACAATTTTAATACCCTCATATTGGTATTCGGGATTTCTCGTTCGCGCTATCACCATTTTGGGATAGGCGTCTTTTATTTTAAGCAGAGGTTCAACTTCTCTTTTAAATGTTTCGGGCAGAGTTATATTATCCGAAACCTGAATATAAATCTTCTCGCTCCTTTTAAGCGCCACAAAATCAATCTCTTTTTTATACAAGACGCCGACATAAACTTCGTAGCCGCGTCTGAGTAATTCCATAGCAACGATGTTTTCAATCACCCTGCCGATATCCAAGTTTTTTGTGCCGAGCTTCGCGTAACGGAAGGTATGGTCACTCAAATAATACTTATCGTTAGTTGTCAGATACTTTTTGCCTTTAATATCATATCTGCGTACTTTATAGAAAGCAAAAGCATTGCAAAGATAGTTCAGGTAATTGACAACTGTTTTATGGTTGATTTTATCTTTATTTGATGTGAGAGTATCTGTAATACTTCTTGCGGAAGTTAAGTTAGATACATTGTCCATCAAAAATTGAGAAATGCGGTCCATCAAGACGGGATTCTTGATGTTATATTTTTGCCTTATATCTCTTAAAATCAGCGTATCAAAAATATTTTCAATATAATCAAATTTATCTTCCTGCTCTTTATACAAATACGAACCGGACATTCCTCCTTCAAGTATATATCTGTCGAAAGCAGTGTATTTGTCAGTAAGACCGAAGTACTGAATGTACTCGGCAAAGGAAAACGGATATACTTTAATTTCAAAGGTTCTGCCGGTAAACAGAGTTGCCAAATCTGAACTGAGCAAAAAAGCATTTGAACCTGTTATATAAATATCATACATTTCGGTTGCGTGCAAATTATTTATGCACAGTTCAAAGCCGGTACACATTTGAATTTCGTCAATTAAAACAAAATTTTCCCTGCCCTCTGCATAATTATTTTCGATATATTCGTTAAGGGCCTTGTACTCTTTTAGATTGTCATATTTAGACAAATTAAAATTGATGTGAATAATATTAGCGTTTGGAATATTTTTCTGCACATAGGATTTGAAAGCTTCCAACAGTTTCGATTTGCCTGAACGCCTTACGCCCGTCAACACTTTAATATCCGGAGTTCCGATAACGCCCACCATTTTATCTAAGTATTGTTTTCTTTCAATCAGTTTCACAGAAAATCACCTCGCAAAGATATTATACCACATCAACTTCCCAAAATCAACAAATTTTCATTTTTGGGAAGTTAACTGTAGGCTGTTAGCTAAAAAAGGGGATGTAAAAAAACGGAAGTTTTTTTACATCCCTCTTTGTTATTCGCAATCTTCGCAGTCGCAATCTTCACAGTCGCAGCACTCGTCAAACTCAATATCAAGTTCAAGCTTTTCACCGCAAGCAGGACACTCAATGTATTCCTCATCAAGCATATCTTCGTCAAGAAGAATTTCTTCGCCGCAAGACGGGCACTCAACCTCGTAAAGCTCGTCATCATCGCAGTAATCGTCACAATCACAGCAGAAGTCGTCATCATCTTCGCAGAATACATATTCTTCAAGCTCGTCAAGGTCTTCGTCAATAGCGTCAACAAGCTCTTCGCAAGACGCTAAATCTTCATCAATATCGCCGATAGTAAGAGCCATATCTTCGAGAATATCGAACATAGCCTCAAAAAGCTTTGTTTCTTTAGAATCTTTGTCAAGGTCGAGACCTGCTGCAAGACCTTTAAGGTATGCAACCTTTTCAGTAAGCGTCATAATAATAGACCTCCTATTTAATATATAACTCTCGGCGGGCAATTATGCTCTTGAGAGGTATTCGCCTGTTCTTGTATCAATATTGATGCTTTCGCCTTCATCAATAAAGAGCGGAACTTTAATTTCTGCACCTGTTTCAAGTGTAGCCGGTTTTGTAGCATTAGTAGCTGTGTTGCCTGCAAAGCCCGGATCTGTTTTTGTAACCTGAAGAGTCACAAATGTAGGCGGCTCTACACCGAAAACACTGCCTTTGTATGAAAGAATTTTACATACCATATTTTCCTTAACAAATTTGAAATTGTCGCTGAGGTTTGATGCGTCAACAGGAACCATATCGTATGTTTCAGGGTCCATAAAATAGTAAAGACCGCCGTCTTCATAAGAATATTCCATATCTTTTCTTTCAATTACGGCTGTCGGGAATTTATCTGTCGGTGAAAAAGTTTTTTCAACAACGCTGCCGTTGATTACATCTCTGATTTTTGTACGAACAAAAGCAGCACCTTTACCCGGTTTTACATGTTGGAACTCAATAATTGAGTATACTTTGCCGTCCATTTCAAAGGTTACGCCGTTTTTGAAATCGCCTGCTGTTACCATAAATTTATTCCTCCGAATATATTTTTTAATTCTACATAGGTAATTCTATACTATTTATGCCCCATTTTCAAGTGTTTTTTAACATTTTGTAAGAAAGTACAGAAAAACACGGTAGATATTTTATTCTTCCTCTGTCTTTAAGCCGATGTGAAGCTCGTCTAACTGTAAATCATCTACCTTAGACGGGCAGTCCGTCATAGGCTCAGACGCGTTCTGAACCTTAGGGAATGCAATAACATCACGAAGAGACTCGGCTTTAAGCAGCTGCATAACAAGTCTGTCAAGGCCGATGCCCATACCGCCGTGCGGCGGCGGACCGAACTTAAATGCATCTAAAAGATAGCCGAATTTAGCGTGGGCTTCTTCTTCGGAAAGACCGAGTAATTTAAACATTCTGTCCTGAAGCTCAGGGTCTGTAATACGAATAGAGCCCGAAGAAAGCTCAATGCCGTTAAGAACAAGGTCATAAGCCTCTGCCCTAACCGAAGCCTTGTCTGTTTCAAGGTAAGGTAAGCATTCAGGGAGCGGTGAAGTGAACGGGTGGTGCATTGCAACAAAAGTGCCGGTTTCTTCGTCCCAGTCAAAAAACGGAAATTCAACTATCCATAAAAGGTTGAAGCCGTCGCCTATTATATCAAGTTTTTTAGCCGCCTCGTTACGGATAGCGCCTAATGTTGAAAGCACGGAGTTGTTTTTGGTATCTGCAATAATAAATACAACATCGCCTTTTTCTGCCCCTGCTCTGTCTAAAATTGCTTTCATTTCGTCTTCTGTCATAAATTTAGCGAAAGACGAAGCGACTCCGTCATCTGTAAGCCTGATCCACGCAAGGCCTTTAGCGCCTATGCCGCGGGCAAACTCCGTAAGCTTATCTATCTCTTTACGGGTGTAGGTTTTAACTGCGCCTTTTGCGGTAATACCGCGAACAGAGCCGCCGCCCTCTACCGCAGAGGTAAATACGGAGAAGCCGCAGTTTTTAACAATATCGGTAAGGTCGAATATTTCCATACCGAAGCGGGTATCGGGCTTATCGCTGCCGTAACGCTCCATAGCCTCTTTATAAGTAAGACGGGGAAGCGGCAGGGGAATATCAATACCCAAAGCGTCCTTAAATACTCTTGCAATGTAGCCCTCGCCTATTTTTAAAACATCCTCCATAGTAACAAAAGACATTTCAAGGTCAATCTGAGTAAACTCAGGCTGTCTGTCCGCTCTTAAATCCTCATCTCTGAAGCAACGGGCAATTTGCATGTATCTGTCGAAGCCTGCTACCATCGAAAGCTGTTTGTAAAGCTGAGGGGACTGGGGAAGGGCATAAAAACTGCCGGGGTGAATTCTGCTGGGAACTAAAAAGTCGCGAGCGCCCTCGGGAGTTGATTTTATAAGCATCGGTGTTTCAATTTCGATAAATCCGTTTTCGTCAAAATAATCACGGGTGATTTTAGTGATTTTATGACGGAAAAGAATGTTTTGCTGTAAATCAGGCCGTCTTAAATCCAAATATCTGTATTTAAGGCGGGTTAACTCTGATGTTGAGCAATTTTCAACAATATCAAAGGGCGGTGTTTCGCTTTTTGAAAGAACTCTGAGGTCTTTAACATCAATTTCTATGTTGCCTGTGGGGATTTCGCTGTTTTTAGAAGAACGCTCACGAACAACGCCTTTTGCCATAAGCACATATTCGCTTCTTACAGAGAATGCTTTTGAGAAAATCTCTTTATCTGTATTATCGTCAAAGGCAAGCTGAACAATACCTGTTCTGTCTCTTAAATCAACAAATATCAAGGCGCCCAGGTCACGCTGCTTTGCAACCCAACCGCAAACGGTAACTTCCTCGCCTATATTGGTCTCTCTGAGCTCGCCGCAGTACACGGTTCGCTTAAGACCGTTCATATTATCCATAGCTATCTTCCTTTCGGGAAAGTTATTTTACATTTATTTTGTGTTTTACAAGATATGCAGTAGGAAAATGCATTGCTACTGCCAGAATTACTCTTGTAAGAGTACCCGCCATATTTACCGCAATGGCGCCTGCTGTTTCGTTTGCCTTTGTTGCGGCAATATCTGTTGTAAACTTAATTGTTTCGCTTGTAATTACCGCCCCTATTGGTAAAACCTCGGAAACAGAGCTTGAAACAGTTTGAAGAACGCCGAATGTTACAAAGAAAAGTATTATGGCGCCTATTGTACCGAATTTTGAAACAGGCGAAACATTAGACGCGCTGATGGCAAACTGCAAGGACTGAACGCTGAGCAAAACGATTACCGCAAGCGTTACAAGGAATATGCCTACACATGCCGCTATTGTCGAAAAAGACGGAGCGCCTATAAGAGTGAAAAGCGTTTCGATGCTGTCGGCAACCTGTTCGCCTAATCTTTTCTGCACCTGATAAATCCACAAAACAAGAGAGCCTATAAATAAAGCATAGGTAGTAAATATCCAGATAAGACTTGAAAGCGATTTTGAAATAATCAAAGAATCTGTTTTAACAGGCAGGGTAAGGGTTAAATAGCCTGCTCTGCCGAACATGGTGTTATTAAACATAATGGCGCAGGCAATAATAACAACAACGCAGGCAAAGCCGAGAGCTAACATAACAAGCATACCTGCAAGAGCCGCAACAATATCTTTACTGCTGAATACAGCGACACACTCTGCCGCAACCGATACTATTGCGATTACAAGGAATATGCCCGACATTGTATGAGCCTGGGCTTTAAGGTCGTTTTTGAGAAGCTTACCAAACATTTTTAAATACCTCCTTAAACACACCGTCAAGAGTATTACCGTCTTTTAAAATATTTTCTACACTGTCGTTCAGAAGAACATTGCCTCCGCCTATGAAAAGCGCGTGAGAAAAAACATCCTGCAAATCGTTAATAAGGTGTGTCGATATTAAAAGTGTTGATTTTTCTGCATAGTTCTCCATTATAAAGTTTATAATGTTTTGCCTTGTGGCAGGGTCAACGCCGCCCATTGGCTCGTCTAAAACATAAAAATCTGCCTCTCTTGACATTGCCAGAGATAAAAGGAGTTTTTCTTGCATACCCTTAGACATCGATTTTGCTTTTTGTTTTTCGGGAATATCAAATCTTCTGAGCAATTCTAAGGCTTTTGGTTTATTAAAATCGCTGTAAAAGTCGTTAAAATAATTTACCGCGTCAATATTTCTCATCCACTCGTGGACAAAAGTCTGCTCGGGTAAATATGAGGTAATTGCTTTTGATTCAACACCCGGTTTGCTGCCGTTTATAAGAACTTCGCCCTTGTAATCGTGAATAAGACCTGTAAGAATTTTCATAAGAGTTGTTTTACCGCATCCGTTAGGACCGAAAAGTCCAACAACTTGTCCTTTAGGCAAGGTGAAACTCATATTGTCTAAAACTAAGTGGTTTCCGTAAGATTTAGTTAAGTTTTTAACTTCAATAAAATCCACAATATAACCTCCGATGTGATGTAATTGTATATATTAAATCAATTTTGTATTATAATATATATTTATCATATAGTCAAGAAAAATTTGGACGACAGTATGTTCAGTCCCATATCCCACAGTAAAACAATTTTAGACAAATAAACTATAAATGCATTTTATTAAAATAATAATTGACAAAATTCGTTATATGTGGTATTATTGTATTGCGGTTGAGAGTTCAACCAAACAAGCGTTTTTGTGTTGACGAATACAAATACACGCTCTCTTCTTGAAAAAGTCGAAAGACTTGCCGACACCTTTCTTTTCGTGTTTTTGGGTGTCGGTGTTTTTTTGTTTTAAATCAGTGTTCCACGGGGAACAATTTAAAAAATGAAAAACGATAAATGAAAATCGGCTTGAAGCAAGACATTAATCTGCCATCGGCAGGCGGTCTTACTCCAAGCCCGAATTTTTTATTTTTTATTCAGATTAGCGGCTCAACGCGTATCTCTCAATTTCATCAAAATTATTGTAGCTTTCAAACTGTTTGAGCACTCGTTCAGCCTCCATATACGGTTTTGCGGCACGGTTAAAATATGCGTTTTTGTCCATTTGGATTTTTGTTTCTTTACGGGCTTTATCTCTTAATTTTATATTTTCGTCAATTAAGGCGGAAAGCTCTTTTGTTTTTGCTTTATCGTTTTGCTTTTTACTGAGTCTTATATCGGCATAAAGCCTGTTGAGAGTCTCTTCGATTTCGTCCTCTTTTTCAAAGCATTTTTCAAGTTCCGTAAAATCAGGCTGAACAAAATCTTTATCGCTGAAATATTTTTTAACTGTTTTATAAGAGGCTTTACGACTTTTTGCTATTTCAACAGCGATTTTGCGTGTTTCCTTTTCTTCTTTAGTAGATTTGCTCATTGCCTTTGCGGCGGCAATATCCTTTTCTATTTCGTTGATGTTTGCGTTGTAAAGGCTTTGAAGACCTGCATCGTATATCTTTTTTGAAAGCTCTACCCTGCATTTTTCTTGGGGAGTATTGTATTTGTCAAGCTCATCGCAAACAAACTCAGCAATTTTAATGCTTTCGTTATATTCCGAATCTGCATTTTTTGCTTTGCGTTTTTCTTTACCCTTTAAATGTTTGTATTTGCTTCTTTCTGTGCTGACAGGTGCGGCGCCTTTTAGTTCCCGTGAGGTTTTTACAATTTCAACGCCTTCTGCAAGACTTTCATCTGTTACACTGCCGTTGCCGAAGTCTTCAAACATAGCTCTGACTTTAAGCACTTTAACTATTGCTTTTTGCTTTGTTTCGGTAAAATCGTAGAAGAAATACGGCAAAACATTAAGCAATGCACCGAATGCGGCAACAATAATAAGAACTTTCAGCATATTGATAAGTATGTTGGGGTCATAAAGAGCCGAATAGGCGTTTTTGAAATTATCCTGTCCGTTGGCAAGCTGTTCGTTAAGGATTTGTCCTACCGTTTTGCCATCGCCTAACATTCTGTTAAGAACTGTTGGGTCAGAGGTGACTTTTACAGCGTTTTCGCGGGTTAAGCCGCATTCTTTGTATATAACAGGTAAAACAGAAGAGGTTAAAAGAGTAACCACGGTACCTATTGTGCCGACTGCTGAAAACATACCGTCTATGCGTTCACCGGTTTTGTATTGCTGATAATCTCTTATATCGGCTTGAATAGACGGGTTAAGAATGTGTGCAAACGCGCCTATAACAGAGTTAAGATAAAGCGATGAAAGCACAAGCCATATTGTTGCGGTGCCCAGCTCGTTTACAAACGGCAGCATTAAAAGAATGAAGCCTATATTCATAAAGTTTGTTACAATAAGAACATTCTTTTTTCCCCATTTTTTAATGCAGAACGGAGCTAAAATCATACCCCAAAGAGAAGCGTTGCCGTAAATTGTAACAACCACGCCGTAAGCGTCACCCGAGCAAACGCCGCCATAGTTATAAAGCCAGTATAAAATGTTTATGTATGCGGTTTCTAAAAAACCGATCCAGGTTGCCAGAGAGATAATCCAAAAGTATTTGTTTTTGGCAACCGCTTTAAGTGCGTCAAGGAATTTGATTTGGACAATGTGGGTTTTTGCCTGAACTATTTTTTCTTCTGTATATTTGTAAACTACAATACACAGAAGTATTCCGATTACCGCAAGTATCGGGTAAAGCAAACGGTACACACGAATATCCGTCATATTTGTATGGAATACATGGTTTGCAATAATCGGTGTAATTAAGTTAATAATTGACGGAGCGAGAGAGTAAACTATACATTTTATTGATGCAACATTTGCTCTCTCTTGTGTATTAGGTGAAAGAACATGAATTAAATTCTCGTAAGCGTCATAGAAGAAGTAATAGAAAAAGTGGAGCGCAATATTCAGCACCATAATAATCGCGCACTTTATTACATAATCCAAAGGTTTGCCGTGTTGTCCGAAAACAATATCTGTGCCGAACCAATCACTAAGGCGCGCGTATGGGAACCAAACCATCAATGTTGTAATAATAGCCGTAGGGATTGCCATTGTTACAATATACGGTCTGTATTTGCCTGCTTTTTTTCGGGTGTTGTCTATAATATTTGCACGGATTCCGGTTAAAGGTATGTTCAACAGCACGGCAATAACATACATTATGTACGCATCGGTAGGGTCAACGCCCAGTGTGCTTGAAATCAATGTGTTGGTTGTGCTTAAAAGACACGCAGTGCCTAAAGTGATAATCATATACGCACCTATTCCGCCGCCTGAATAAGCGAGTATTTCTTTATAGGTCATATAATTACCCTTGGCAGGGGTATTCCAATGCTCTTTAACATTAGAGATACCGTCTTTAACTTTTTGAGTTAAATTCATAAATACACCTCTTGAAATTTTATAAAGCAAAAATTCGCATAAAGTAATTTTTTAATTTATGCGAATAAGCTATCATACTAACATAGTAACACAGTTGAGAGCAAAAAGCAATCTGCATAAACGAAAAACAGGGGTGAAAGGTGCATAAAATCTCATGGTGTTTTATCGGCAATTTGCAACATACCGGGTTTGTTTTTGCAATAGGTTGCGGCTTTTGTGCTTTGTTCCACGGGGAACAAAAGCTTCAGGTTGCCTGAAACAAGTATATCGGTTTGGTTAATGTGCATATATGACGCAATGAAAGTTTATGCAACATTTATGCCCGTCTTTGTTTGAAAAATTTTGCTTATGTGATACAATAAAACCGCATATAAAAACTATATAAATTAAAAGGGCGATAGATATTATGAAAAAATTTTGCAGTATTATTTTATCACTGGTAATGGCAATAGGTATATTTTCGGGTTTAGGTGTAGTTTCGGCGGCAGGAATTGCTAAAATAAATTTGGGCGATACTCTTACTTTGAGCACAAGCGAAAATGCTGTTGTTTACTTTACGCCTTCCAAAGACGGCTATTATCAGTTCTCTTCGTGGTACGCTCACGAAAATCAAGAGAGCTTTGACCCTGTATGCGTTGTTCGTAACAGTAACGGCGAAACTGTTGCCTGGGATGACGACAGCGGTGAAGACGGCAACTTTTTATTTAACGCATATCTTGAAAGCGGAGAAAAATACAAATGTGAAATAGATGTCAGAGGAGGCGGCAACTCGGTTTCAGAGTTCACTTTAACTCTTAAAGAAGCCCCAATGCCTACATACCTCGCCTTAAACCGAACAAAAACGGCAACTCTGGCAGAAAATAAAAACGGTGTATATCTGGAAGAAATGCTTTTTATGTCGTATTTTTATTATTTCATTGATATATCCGATTTCTTTAACTACGGCGACACTGTAACGGTTACATATTCTGACGGCTCTACGAAGCTGTGCACATTTAACGGCTGGGAATTTCTTGATGAAGACGGCAACTTTATGGATTTTGTTGTAGAAGAAGACCAGGAATACAACCACTGGACTAAAGGCATAAATAACTATGCATATATAACTCTTTATGACGCAAAAGCCAAAGTCAGAGTTAAGATTATAGAGGACCCTGTAGATTATGTTGAATTTGTACCTGCGAAGCCCATGACGGTGGAAGAAAATAAAGACGGATATACGCTGGGGACTCTTGTTTTAAACAAAAAAACAAACAAATATGAGGTTAAAGAATATTTCTATTATAACTTTATGCAAAAATTCTATACATACGGCAACAAGGTTATAATTCACGGTGTTGACGGCTCGGAAGATGTTTATACTTACGGTTTATATAATATTGAGGGTGAGCAGCGAGAGGTTTACAAAAACGACAAAAAGGGTATTATAAGAAGCTTTGACAGCAGCAGTTCTCAAAGTGCAGAAACCCCCTGGAAAGCAAATAATACATACAAGGTCACATTAACCACACCTGATAATTACGACTTTTCGTTTAATGTTAAGGTGGAGCAGGGTTGGAACACAAGTAAAACTCAAGCACCGAAGCTTACGGAAATTAAGAATACCGTAGGCGGCGTACAGCTTAGCTGGAATAAACTGCCCGGCTCAACAGGATACCTTGTTTACCGCAAGGCTCCGGGGGGCAGTTGGAGTAAAATCGGTTCTGTTAAAGCGTCTAGCCTGACTTATACCGATTCGACTGCAAAAAACAATAAAGAATATGTATACACAGTTAAGGCATATAACACCACAGACGGGGTTACAACATACAGCAAATACGACAACACCGGCAAATCCGTAACATACATAACAGCCCCGAAACCTACGGCTGCCGCTTCTACAACAGGCGTTACCGTTAAATGGAATAAGATTTCAGGCGCTACAGGCTATTATGTATACCGCAAAACAACAGGCGGCTGGACTAAAATTGCAACTGTTAAAAACGGTTCAACCTTGAGTTATACAGATAAATCCGCAAAGAGCGGCACAACATACACTTACACAGTAAGGGCGTATAATTCAAAAGGCACAAGCGCTTACTACGGCGGTTCAAAGCTTCTCTTTTTAGCAACACCTAAGCTCACTAAAGCAACTGCTCAGAGCGGCAAGATTACCGTAACATTCGGTAAAGTAACAGGTGCTAAATCCTACAATGTATACCGTAAAACATCAGGCGGCAAATGGGCTAAAATCGGCACAACCACAAGCGGCAGCTATACCGACAAAACCGCTAAAAAAGGCACAACATACTATTACACAGTTCGTGCCGTAAACGGCTCGTATATGAGTAGCTACAACAGTAGCGGTGTTAGTGCAAAGGCGAAGTAATTCGCTTTTGCGGTGAACGGTGAACACTTCGCAAGCCGAATGAAAAATGAAAAATTTCGGTGCAAGCACAGTGCCTGCGGCACAATTTAATGTGCTTGCAGAGAAAAATCAACTTTACTATAATAAGTAAATAAAACAAAACAGATAGTAATTCAAATTTTAAATGTTTGAATTTACT
>JBJEPP010000003.1:0-16377 GCA_051881295.1 Acutalibacteraceae bacterium
GGTAGTAGAATCTCTCCAATAATAATCGTCATAGCGGGTATCCTGAGGAGTTGTGCTGTAGTCGGTTGCAGTATGCCCCGTTTCGTAAAGCATATCGCTTGATACCAAGAAATTTTCGTGGGATACACGGCCTGTAATATCTCTTACAGGGTCATCCCATGTAACATCTACATGATACGGAATACTATTGATATAAACAATATTCCATGCGTGATTTAAAGATGACGAGCTGCAATACTCACTTTTAATACCCACCTGATATAAAAGGTACATATAAGCCAGCGCATAGCCTTTGCAGACCGCTGTTCTTTTTGCAAATACACCGTAGGCATCATAAGAGCTTTGAGGAATACTGTTGTTAAGATAGTTATCGTAATCATATTCATTCCACAAGGCTAAACGGTCGTGAAGAAGCAATGCCTTTTCCTCCTGAGATAAATATGAATTATCTTTTATGCCTTGTAGCAGCTTGTTTGCTCCCGATTCAAATTCCGTATACATAACGGCATATTCTTCTGCGGTGTAAGAGTAGCCGGGAACGAGCGCGGTAATATATTTACTGCTGTAATAGTAAGACATTCCCGTAATCTGAAAGGCTTCGGGCATTTCGTAGAATATAAAATTGCAAACAGCGCTTGCGTTATCCTGAGAATAAGGAATTTCAAAACTTGAAATATCTATTCGTGTTTCATACTGATAAAAATGCTGAAACAGATACTCCCTTAACGCTTCAACATCTACACTTTCGCCTAAAGCGTCTGCGGCAGAGCTACCCGAATTGCACAGCACAGGTGAAGCTGTTCCGCCCAATCGCTCACCCGAAAGGGCAAACGCGTCAACAGACAGCACGCTTACCGCTAAAGCCAGCGCTAAAAATATTGATATAGCCTTCGTTAGATTTTTACTTTTTTTCATAAATATCTATCCCCTGAATTACAAGATAAATTTTTATTACCTACATACTTATAATATATTAAAAATTTTTGATAATGTCAAGAATTTACAGCCTACAGCCTGTTCAGCTAACAGCCGACAGCCGGCTTCGATTTAGGTAAAATACAGATGCTTCGCGTTGTAGTTAACAGCTTATAAAAAGAGCGGCTGTAAAAAGCTTTCGTTTTTTACAGCCGCATTTATATATGGAATCTTGGTTTTAGTCCACCTTTGGAAGTTTTGCACGGTAAGACGCCAGTTCATCATCGGTAGGAATATAATCGCTCATTTCGCCTTCGTGGAATTTCTCATAAGCCACCATATCGAAATATCCGGTACCGGTAAGACCGAACACGATAGTTTTCTCCTCACCTGTTTCCTTGCACTTCAGTGCTTCGTCTATAGCCACACGGATAGCGTGAGAGCTTTCAGGAGCGGGAAGTATACCTTCTACCCTTGCAAAATATTCTGCCGCCTCAAACACATCGGTTTGTTTTACGCTTACGGCTTCCATAAGTCCTTGGTCGTAAAGTTCGGAAAGTGTTGAACTCATACCGTGATAACGAAGACCGCCTGCGTGATTTGCCGAGGGGATAAAGCCGCTGCCCAGTGTATACATCTTAGCCAGCGGGCATACCATTCCGGTATCGCAGAAATCATAAGCATATACGCCCCTTGTAAAACTCGGACATGATGCAGGCTCAACCGCAACAATGCGGTAATCGGCCTCTCCACGGAGTTTTTCACCCATAAAGGGGGCAATCAAACCGCCGAGGTTGGAGCCGCCTCCGGCACAGCCGATAATAATATCGGGCTTAATGCCGTATTTATCAAGAGCGGTTTTTGTCTCTAAGCCGATGACCGACTGATGCAGCAGTACCTGATTGAGAACACTGCCGAGTACATAACGGTAGCCTTCGCTGGTGACTGCTTTTTCCACCGCTTCGGAAATTGCACAGCCAAGGCTTCCTGTTGTGCCCGGATGCTCGGCAAGGATTTTCTTGCCAACTTCGGTTTCCGTAGACGGCGATGGAGTTACCGATGCACCGTAGGTACGCATAACTTCACGGCGGAAGGGCTTTTGCTCATAGGAGCATTTTACCATATATACCTTGCAGTCAAGATCAAAGTAGGAACAAGCCATAGAAAGCGCCGTACCCCACTGACCGGCTCCTGTTTCGGTAGTTACTCCTTTAAGCCCCTGCTTTTTAGCATAATAAGCCTGTGCTATTGCGGAATTAAGCTTGTGAGAACCGCTGGTGTTGTTACCCTCGAATTTATAATATATTTTTGCCGGAGTATCAAGTTTTTCTTCAAGACAGTATGCACGAACCAGAGGAGACGGACGGTACATCTTATAGAAGTTTTGGATTTCTTCGGGAATTTCAAAGAAAGGTGTATCATTGTCGAGTTCCTGAGCTATCAGTTCTTCACAAAACACGCCTGCAAGTTCTTCCGCCTTCATTGGCTGATGAGTTGCCGGATTAAGCAATGGTGCCGGCTTCTTTACCATATCGGCACGCAGGTTATACCATGCCTTTGGCATTTCAGTTTCATCAAGATAAATTTTATATGGGATTTTTTCGTTTTTCATTACATTTACCTCCGTATTGTTTCAGATTAATATAAGATTTTTTATTAAATTTTATTTTTATATTTCACGGCGTCACTTCGGACACCGGCGTTTGTTAAGCAGCATTGTATTTACCTCCTAAAAAAGAAAAATCTTTTAACTTTTATTTCAGGCAAAGAAGTTTAGATAAACAAAACGCCCTTGACAGAAATATATTTTTCTGTCAAGGACGAATAAATACTATCCGCGGTGCCACCTTGATTTGCAGAACACTACACACTTTGCGAGGTACTACCATACCCCCGACCTTTAACGCAGTCTTGCGTCATAGAATACTAACAGAAAAATCTGCTTTGACTATGCCCTCAACGGTCCATTTGCCAAACTGTTGCTTACCTCTTTACAGCTGCCGAGGCTCTCTGTGAAGTCATATTTGACTTTATCTCCGTCTCATCGGTTTATATTCATTTTTTTAAATACTATCACACTATTTTTTATTTGTCAATAAATAAATTTGATTTTTTTGCTAAAAATATAAACAAAGGAGTGATACAAATGGCCAAAAAAGGTATGAAAAGACCAAACGATACCCATACAAAGAAGAAAAACGAAGTTCCGCCCGTACCGAGCGTTCAGCAAAATATGGGCTTTAGCAACGAAGTCAGAGAAAGTGTTGCATCTTATGAATCAGATGCGTTTAATGACCTTACAGATTTAGGCAAAGACAATCTGGCAAATGATAACCCGTTCCCTGATGTAGACTGATTTTACGGGTTGTAAAAATGCAGACCGCATAAAAATATATAAAAGCACGGCATTTTTACGACCCTATCACCCTAAGGCTACATCTAAAACCATCATTAAAGAAAAGCCTATTGTTATGCCTATAACTCCGCTCAGTCCACACTCACCCTCTTGGGATTCGGGAACAAGCTCGCACACCACAACATACATCATAGCACCTGCCGCAAAGGACAAAACAAAAGGCAAAACAGATGTAATTACCGTCATAAGTAAAAGTGTTATTGCAGAGGCTACGGGTTCAACAATACCTGATAATGTACCTATAAGAAATGCCCTCTTTTTAGAGTGACCGTCCGCAAGAAGCGGAAAAGACACAACTGCACCCTCAGGCAAATTCTGTAAAGCAATGCCCACAGACAGCGCAAGTGCCGAAGTAAAAACGGCTAAGGATTCACTTTCGAGAGCACTGCCCAAGGCGACTCCCACAGCCATACCTTCGGGAATATTATGAATTGTTACCGCTAAAATAAGCATAAAATTATTATCTAAATTAAACTTTTCACTGTTTACGCTTAATCTACATAAAATAAAATCTGCCAAAATCAGTCCCGCAACACCTAAAATGAAGCCTACAAGTGCAGGAATAAAAGAGAATTTGTATTTACCCTCCGACATTTCTATTGAGGGAATTATAAGCGACCATACAGACGCCGCTATCATAACCCCGGCCGAAAAACCGTACAGCAGTTTTTTAAGTCCGGGTTTAATTTCATTTTTCAAGAAAAAAACCGTTCCCGCACCTACGGTAGTACACAAAAACGGCAGTATCAGCGAAATAATAAATTCTAAGTTCATAGTATAATCACACCCATAATCATTATATGTGAAAACTTGCATTGTGCTAAAGATTTTATACCTTTCAGAATATTAGCCTGTATAAAATTTAATTTATATTGATTTTATTACAGGAATTTGTATAATAGGAATGGGGGTGTTAATATGAAGCTTTACATAAGGCAAAAGGTTTTTTCATGGAAAGATAAATTCACCGTAAAAGATGAAAACGGCAACGATAAATATTTTGTAGAGGGCGAAATTTTCACCCTCGGTAAAAAGTTGCACATATACGATGTAACCGGTAACGAGGTTGCATTTATTCACCAAAAGGTTTTAAGCTTTTTACCGCGGTTTTTTGTTGATGTCAACGGTTCGGAAATTGCCGAGATAGTAAAGGAAATTACATTTTTAAAGCCGAAATACCGTATCGGCGGTTTGAATTGGGAAATTAACGGTTCATTTTTAGCTCACGATTACGAGATAACAAAGCTCAACTCACCTATTGTGACTATAAGAAAAGCATGGGTTTCTTGGGGTGATAGCTACGAGCTTGATATAAAAGATAATAATGATGAAATTGTGGCTCTTTCTGTTGTTTTGGCCATTGACTGTGTTACGGCACAGGAAGACGCCGCCGCAACGGTATACAGCAGTTGAAAAAGCCGCTTGAGTCTATGCAGAAAAATTCAAAAAGGAAGTATTCTATGGAAAATAAAAATAAGCTCCATACAGGCGAGCTTTATTACCCCTGTGATGACAGTATTATGAAAGAGCAGTTAATGTGCTTGAACAAGTTATACGATTTTAATATGACCCGGCCTACCGAGTTAGATAAAAGAGAGGCGCTTCTTAAAGAAATGCTTGCAGAAGTGGGCGAGGATTGTTACATAGAGCCGCCGTTTCATGCAAATTGGGGCGGAAAGCACATACACTTCGGCAACAGTGTTTATTGCAACTTTAACACGACCTTTGTAGACGATACCCACATTTACATAGGCGACAGCACAATGCTCGGACCAAATGTGGTAATTGCAACGGCAGGCCACCCTATTTTGCCTGAGTTGAGAGAAATGGCTTACCAATACAATATGCCCGTTAAAATAGGTAAAAACTGTTGGCTCGGCGCAGGTGTAATCGTTTGCCCGGGAGTTACAATCGGCGATAATACCGTTATAGGCGCAGGCAGTGTAGTCACAAAAGATATTCCCGACAATGTAGTTGCGGTGGGCAATCCTTGTAAAGTGCTTCGCCCCATAAACGAACACGACAGAGAATATTATTTTAAAGATAAAAAAATAAATTGGAGCGACTTCCAGGAATAGAAAGAAAAGGATAAAATTATGGCTATTGAAAAGGTTAGAGAATATTTAAAAGAATTTGGTTTAGACGAAAAAATACAGGAATTTGATGTTTCAAGCGCAACGGTAGAGCTTGCGGCAGAGGCTTTGGGCTGTGAGCCTGCAAGAATTGCAAAATCTATTACCTTTGCGGTAAACGGCGGTGCTGTTTTAATTGTAACGGCAGGCGACACAAAAATAGACAACCCGAAATACAAAGCTCAATTCGGCACAAAAGCAAAAATGTTATCATTTAACGAGGTAGAAGAGCTTATCGGCCATGCAGTAGGCGGCGTTTGTCCTTTTGCGGTAAATGACGGTGTAAAAGTGTATCTTGATAAATCGCTTAAAAGATTTGATACCGTATTCCCCGCTTGCGGCAGCAGTAACAGCGCCATTGAGCTCACTTTAGACGAATTAGAAAAAGCATCGGGATTTATTGAGTGGATAGATGTGTGTAAGTTAGCTAACAGCTAATAGCCGACAGCTAACAGCGGTGAACGAGTGAACAAGTGAACGGGTGAACAAGCCGAATGAAAAACGAAGAATTAAAAATGAAAAATTTCGGTATGGCTCACTGCGTTCGCATATAATTTAATGCTGTCGCATGGGTCAGATATGACTGCTACGCATTGCAGTTAGCGGTGAACGAGTGAACAAGTGAACGGCGTTCGCAAGTATGTAGAAATGATAAAACCGATAGTAGTTCTGTAACTCAGAATTACTATCGGCTTTGTTTTTATAACTAAGACTTATTTCGGAAGTGAAACTGTAAAAGATATTGACTCATCATCGAAAGAGATAAGTTCAGTAATTTCAATCTCAATATCTGTTACATTATCTCTTAGCAAATATGCTTTTCGTACTTCTTTTGTTATGCCCGGCTTGATTTCGACATCTATAAGAGTATCGGTATCCTCGTATTTATCCTCCAACACATAAGCATTTTCAAGACCTATGCCATCCTGATATGCTTTTGCATCGAGTGCAAAATCAAAGCTTGCAGGATTACTTGAATTATTAGTAAAATTATAAGTAATTATAACAGTATCTTTACCCTCATAATCTTTACAAAGAATCGCATCTACAACCCCAATTTCATAATCACCAATTGTTGTTTCTGACTTTAACTCGGTTGTTGCTTCAATTTTATTACTGCTTGTTGTATCTTCGTTATTTGCACCGGTATCATTTGCATCACCGGAGCCGCCGGAACATAAAGCAATTACTAAGACGACTAAAACGATAATTACCCAAAACCACCATTTTTTAAATATTGGCTTTTTTGTTTTTTTCTGTTCAACAACTTGATTTTCCATTTTTTCTGCCATAAAAATTCTCCTAAAAATTATATTTTATAACCAAATGGTTATAATTTAATTACAGTATACCACTTTAGTGATACGATGTCAATAACCAAATAGTTATAAAAAGGTGAATTATGGCATACTACAAACGCATTAAAGATTTAAGGGAAGATAACGATAAAACTCAAAAAGAAGTTGCAGATTATTTAGGTATGAAGCAACCGCAATATTATCGCTACGAGACAGGTGTAAGAGATATACCCTCAGATGTTTTAATAGCTCTGAGCAAATATTATAATGTTACAACAGACTATATTTTAGGGTTAACAGATAAAAAATAACACTACTGCTGATAGCTCAATATTGTTAAAACAGAACAAATAAACCAACCGATAGTAATTCTGATTTACAGAACTACTATCGGTCTTATCATTTCTAAATAACAGCGAAGCGTTTACCGTTCACTTGTTCACTCATTCACCGCTGTGGGCTGTCGGCTGTCGGCTGTTAGCTTTCACTTTATAGCCTTAGTATCAACCTCTTCGTGAGCCATAGCAATGAAGTCGTCTACTTTCATTGTGCCTATATCGCCGTCTTTTCTTGCTCTGACTGCAACTTCGCCGTTTTCGATTTCTTTATCGCCTAAAACGAGCATATAAGGAATCTTTTTAAGCTGTGCTTCACGGATTTTATAGCCTGTTTTTTCCGCTCTGTCGTCAACGGTAACTCTGAAGCCCTCTTTCTCAAGCTTTGCTTTAAGCTCAAAGCAAGCGTCATGGTGTCTTTCGGAAATCGGCAAAATTCTTATCTGCTCGGGAGCAAGCCAAAGCGGGAATGCGCCTGCATATTTTTCAATAAGAAGAGCCAATGTTCTTTCGTAACAACCTATAGATGTGCGGTGGATAATGTACGGTCTTTGTTTTGAGCCGTCTTTTGCTGTGTATTCCATACCGAATTGCTCTGCAAGAAGCTGATCGATTTGAATAGTAATGAGAGTATCTTCTTTACCGTGAACATTCTTAATCTGAATATCAAGCTTAGGACCGTAGAATGCGGCCTCACCGATACCGATTTTGTAAGGTATTTCAAGGTGGTCAAGAATTTTCTTCATCATACCCTGAGCCTCATCCCATTGCTCCTCCGTACCGATATATTTTTCTCTGTCATTGGGGTCCCACTGGGAGAATCTGTAAGAAACATCTTCATAAAGTCCGAGAGTTTTAAGCATATAAATAGCAAGCTCTAAGCAACCCTTGAACTCGTCTTCTAACTGTTCGGGAGTACACATTAAGTGACCTTCTGAAATTGTAAACTGACGAACACGGATAAGACCGTGCATTTCGCCTGACGCTTCGTTTCTGAAAAGAGTTGAGGTCTCGTTATAGCGGAGCGGCAAATCTCTGTAAGAGCGGGCTCTGTTAAGGTATGCCTGGTATTGGAACGGACAAGTCATAGGACGAAGCGCGAATACCTCGTCATCTTTTTCTTCGTCACCTAAAACGAACATACCCTCTTTATAGTGACCCCAATGTCCCGAAATTTTGTAAAGGTCGGATTTTGCCATAAACGGAGTTTTTGTAAGGAGCCAGCCTCTTTTTTGCTCTTCGTCTTCAACAAATCTTTGAAGAAGCTGAATAATTCTTGCGCCGTTAGGGAGCATAATAGGCAAGCCCTGACCGATTACATCGGATGTTGTGAAAATCTCAAGCTCACGGCCCAATTTATTGTGGTCTCTCTTTTTAGCCTCTTCAATTCTTTCCAAATGCTCTTGAAGCTCTGCATTTTTAGGGAATGCCGTGCCGTAAATCCTTTGAAGCATTTTGTTATTTTGGTCGCCTCTCCAATATGCGCCTGTGCAGGCGGTAAGCTTAAACGCTTTTACCCTGCCTGTTGACGGAATATGCGGACCTGCGCAAACATCGCAGAATTCGCCTTGCTCATAAAAGCTGATAGGCTCGTTTTTACCTGCGTGTTCTTCAATAAGCTCAACCTTGTAGATTTCGCCTTTTTCACTCATAAAATCAATAGCTTCTTTAGGGTCCTTTTCAAAACGGGTAAGTTCTAAATCTTCTTTAACTATTTTCTTCATTTCTGCCTCGATTTTTTCGAGAATTTCAGGAGTGAAGGTTGTACCGTCACAGTCTATATCATAGTAAAAGCCGTTATCAATGGCAGGACCGATAGCAAGCTTTGCGTTTGGATAAAGTCTTTTAACTGCCTGTGCTAAAATATGAGACGCTGTGTGCCAAAAAGCGTGCTTGCCCTCTTCACTTTCAAATGTAAGAAGTTCAAGAGTGCTGTCTTCGTTAATAGGTGTGCGAATATCTGCGCTGACGCCGTTTATAAGGCAAGCGCAAAGATTACGGTAAAGACCCATGCTGATTTCTTTGCAAATATCTGCCGGGGTAACACCTTTAGGAAACTCTTTTACATCGTCACGCAACTGAATTTTAACCATATCCATAATATATCTTCCTTTCGTTAAATAAAATTACAATAAAATAAAAACACCCCTACATATCGTAGGGGTGAAGTAAACAAATCAGAACTCCACGGTTCCACCCTGATTACAGCATTATAAAAACACTGTCACTCATGAGCCTTAACGCGGCTAAACGGCTGTGCTTATCTTACGCTTCGCACAACACTCGGAAGTGGTCTTCAAAATAATGCCTCTTGGGTTTTTCACCGGCCAACCCACTCTCTGAACAGGCGAATATTTCTACTCTCTTCGTCAAAGCTTTAATACTGATATATTTATATAATAACCCGATTTTTTATGTTTGTCAACTATATTATTCTTCGGTCTGAGCCGGCTTCTTCGGCTCAATTTTGCCGTAGCGAGAAGATGAAACTGCATCTACCTTTTGTTCTCTGTCTGCAGAAATTTCGGGAACATAAGCAGGTTTTTTCTCTCTGTATCCGCCTCGGCGATTATTTCTTCCTCCGCGGTTATAATCACGGTGTTCGCCTTTGTCACCCTCAAGAGTAATAACAACTCTGCGTCTTTCACCCTCGCCTACCGAGTGAGATGTGACGCCCTCTATTTCTTGAATAGCGGTGTGAATAATTCTTCTTTCGTAAGGGTTCATCGGTTCGAGAGCCATACTTCTGCTGTATTTTAAAACCCTGCTTGCCTGACGCTGTGCTAAAGCCTTGAGAGTTTCTTCACGGCGCTTTCTGTAATCACCTACATTAAGAGAAACACGCTTGTTGTTATCGTCTGCACGGTTAACAAAAAGCCTTGTTAAATACTGTAACGCATCAAGTGTTTCACCGCGTCTGCCGATAATATTGCCGTAATCCTCTTCGGATTCGATTTCAAAGTAAACATCATCGCCAACCTCTTTACAGGTAACCTTTGCGTCTTCAAAGCCCATACCGTTAAGTATAGATTTAAGGTACTCGGTAGCAGGTGTTTCTTTAGCCACTACTGCAGAAAGGTCTACCTGCGGCTCAGCTTTTTTAGGAGCTTCTTTTTTAGGCTCCGGCTTTTTCGGAGCTTCTTTTTTAGGCTGAAGCTTCTTTTCGGCCTTTTTATTTTCAGCAGGAGCTGATTTCACCTCTTTTTTCGGCTGAGGTTTCACTTCTGCTTTTCCGTCATCGTAAAATGCTTTAACTTTAGCGTCTGCACCGCCGAAAAGACCTAAAACTTTCTTTTTCGGAAAAGTAACTATTTCAACTTTAACATCGGCGTCAAGCGGAGCATTTAAATTAGCAATCGCCATTTTTCTTGCTTCGTCAACTGTTGAGGCTACACCGATAGCTTCTTTAATCATAAATACACCTTATTTCTTTTCGATTTCTATGCGTTTTTTAACATTGTTTTCTCTGGAGCGTCTGTAAACCGTTTCGTCAACCATTTGTTGAGCAATAACCTTTTTAGGACTGTATATATTTGTAAGGATTACTTGTTGAATAAATGAGAAAATGTTTGAAATTATCCAATAAAAGCCTACGCCTGCAGGGAACATAAATGTAAATATAAGCGACATAACAGGTGACATAAATGTCATACAACCCATAGACGGATTTTTAGCCATTTCCGGATTTTGTTTGCGTTGCCTTAAATACATATATATAGATGAAACCATCGCTGTTAAGAACGCAAATACCGGAATAAGCCAATAAACGCTTATATGACTTTTATCGGGAGTAACCGATAAATCAAGGCCGAATAATTGGAATTTTTCTTTCAAATCAAGTAACCTTGTAACATCCTCTTGACCGATTACACCAACGAGCTTGTCTTTGTAGTCGCCCACATGCTTGAGTATTTCAAGCTCAACCATTCTTGCGTTTGATGTTGAATCAAGAACTGAACCCATAACTGTTTTAATTTGCTCTATAGTTTTATCGGCAAACTGCAACACACTTGAAAGCGGTGTGTAAACAACGCCGTAAAGACCGATTAAAACTATCATTTGAATAATTAAAGAGCCACAGCCCATATTCTGAGCGCCGAAGCCCTCTCTTTGATAAAGAGCCTGTGTTTCTTCTTGAATTTTTTGTTGGTTGCCCTCATACTTTGCTCTGATTTTTGCAACCTTAGTATTAAGACGAACTTGCTTAGCGCTGTTTTTTTGCTGACTTATAGATGTTGGCAAAAGGCAACATTTAATTAACACAGTAAGTAAAACGATAGCCCAAATGTAACTGTCGGTTAAATTGTAAAAAAGACTGAGTACAAAGCCAAACGGCACTGCAAGTATATCTCTGATAAAATCACTCATGTAAGAAATATCCTTTCGGTATTTTACTTCTTCTTTTTCTGCGGAACAGGGTCTACTCCGCCCGGAAAGAAAATATTGCAACGCATAAGTCTTTTTATTGCTAAGAGTGTACCTTTAAACGCGCCGTGTATTTCAATAGCTTCTAAAGCGTATTGGGAGCAAGTGGGATAATACCTGCACCTTGCGGGGAACAACGGAGATATTCGTTTTTGGTAAAAGCGAATACACTTTTTTAAAAAGTCTTTCACTTTGAGTCACCCTTTGATTTAAGCATTCCCTCGTTTTCAAGAGCAGTTCTTAAAACATTTTCTATATGCGTTGATTTCAGGTACTTTGTTTTAGACCTTGCCACTAATACAAAATCATAATCAGGCTCAATTTCTTTTGCCACATTTCTGAAAGCCTCTTTAATAATGCGCCTTGAACGGTTACGCTCAACTGCGTTACCGACTTTTTTGCTTGTGGTTATTCCAACACGGCAAATTCCCGCGTGGTTCTTAGAATAGTAAATAACCAACGCAGGATTTATTATAGCCTTACCTCTATTGTACAACCGCCGAAAATCGGCATTCTCTTTCAGTGTGACGAAGTCTGACACAATGTTCACCTAATTAGAGTGATACGCCACTCAACCCTCGTTTAATAGGATTAGTATGTGAGTTGTTTTCTGCCTTTTCTGCGGCGTGCTGAAAGCACCTTGCGGCCGTTAGCAGTTGCCATTCTTTTGCGGAAGCCGTGTTCCATTTTTCTGTGTCTTTTCTTTGGTTGGTAAGTTCTTTTCATTTTTATTCTCCTATCTATTATTCAGGCATTTGTACGATATTTATTTGTACGAAGTTTCAGAAGTTTTAAAATACCTGTGTTTTACATTTTTGGGCATAGTCCACCCATAACTACCAAAGCATTATAATAAAAATAACTGCAAAAGTCAATAGTAATTAAAAAATTCATAAATCGAACATTATTTGTATTATAATTTACCGTTCTATTGATATTTGATAATTATTATTGTATAATAATATTTATTGGAGATGATTATAAAATGAGTGAAAATTGCACACACGATTGCAGCAGCTGCAGTCAGAACTGCTCTTCAAGAGAACCTCAAAGTCTTGTTGAAAAACCGCATCCTCTTTCAAGCGTTAAAAAAGTTATAGGCGTTGTAAGCGGCAAAGGCGGCGTTGGTAAATCTTTAGTTACTACTCTTCTTGCGGTTTCAATGCAAAGAAAAGGTTTTAAAACTGCAATACTTGACGCAGATATTACAGGCCCGTCTATACCGAAGGCTTTCGGTATAAAAGAAAGGGCTCAGGGCACAGGTGACGGAATACTTCCCTGTAAAACCAAAACAGGTATTGAGCTTATGTCTATTAACCTGCTTTTAGAAAACGACACCGACCCCGTTGTCTGGCGCGGACCTGTTATTGCAGGCACGGTAAAGCAATTCTGGACAGATGTTATCTGGAATGATGTTGATTTTATGTTTGTAGATATGCCTCCGGGCACAGGAGATGTTCCTCTTACGGTATTCCAAAGTCTGCCTATAGACGGTATTGTAGTAGTTGCCTCACCGCAAGAGCTTGTCGGTATGATAGTTGAAAAAGCGGCTAAAATGGCAGACCTTATGGATATACCTATTTTGGCATTTGCCGAAAATATGTCTTACTTTATATGCCCTAACTGTAACGAAAAGCATCAAATTTTCGGTGACAGTCACATTGACGAAATTGCTCAAAAGTATAATGTAGACACGGTAGCAAAAATTCCGTTTAACAACAAACTTTCCGCCGCGGTAGACGCAGGCACAATAGAACTGTTTGACGGCCAGTGGGTAGACTGTATTACCGAGAAATTGGTTGGACTTTTATAAGCAAATCCGCTTTCGAAAAGTATTTTGAAATAAAACCGTACAAAATAAAATACAGGGAGTATTCGGCTGAATTGTTGAATACTCCCTCTTTTGTTGTTTTAAATAATTTCTTTTATTTCCGATAGACTTCCGACCTCATACTTTGATTTTAACAATAAGTTGTTTTCTATGCCGTCTTTATTAAACCAAATTGTATCAATGCCGTAATTTTCGGCACCGATAATATCTGCCGAGAGACTGTCGCCTATCATTAAAATTTCATCTAACGGCGGATTGCCGAGTTTTTTCATAACATTATCAAAAAACTCTTTTGAGGGTTTGGCAAAACCGAAATCTTCAGAAACAAAAACACCGTCAAAGTATTTATTGAAACCGCCGATTTTAAGCCTGTTTTCCTGAACAAATCTAAATCCGTTAGACGCCGCATACAATTTGTATTTACCTTTCAAATAATCTAAAAGCTCATAGGCACCTTCAACCGGACAGGCGTTTTGAGAAACGCCGTATTCAAAGGCTTCCTCCATAACGGCGCCGTCAAAATCAATTCCGAGAACTTTAAAAATTATATTCCAACGGTTTTCTCTTATGCCGTTTCTGCTGATTTCGCCCTTTTCGTGGCGCTTCCAGATTTTATTATTTTCTCTTATAAAAATATCTAAAGTATCTTCACGGTACGGCAAACCGAATTTTTCAAAATTTGTTATTATAGAATTTCTTGCACACTCGTTAAAGTCAATTACAGTGTTATCTAAATCAATTAAAATATATTTTTTCAATCCGTCACATCTCCGAATTTATATCTTATAATTTTTTCAATATCTTTTACACAAACTTTAACCTGCAAACCCACTTTGCCGCCGCTGAAATATATTTCTTCAAAATTCCGTGCGCTGCTGTCAATTACTGTAGGGAATACCTTTTTCATTCCGATTGGGGAACACCCGCCGTGAATATAACCCGTAAGTGCTAAAAGCTCTTTGGACTTTATCATTTCGATATTCTTTTCACCAACACAGCCAGCCGCTTTTTTTAGATTCAATTCCTTATTTACAGGCACTAAAAAAACATAGTTCTGCTTTGATTTACCTACAGTAACAAGTGTTTTAAAAACTGTTTCGGGATTTTCGCCTAAAGCCGCCGCTACATCTAACCCGGCAACCGTTCCGCTGTCTGTATAGTCGAAAACCTCGTATTTAATTTTCTTTTGTTCTAACAAACGCATAGCATTCGTTTTTTCGTTCTTTGCCATAATTCTATCCTATTAAAAACTCTGTATTTTCCTCGCTGTATTCGATTTGCTTTGACCACATTTTAAGATTTTCTACCCTATCTTCAAGAGTCAACTCACCTTTTTTGCCGTAAGTCATAATATCAGTTAATTTTATAAATCTTACCGCTTCAACAGAAAACGCGATTCTGTTTTCTATTCCGCCCTCGTAAACCGCTTTGATTAAGTGGCGGTAAATAATATATGCTAAAATTTTTGAATAAAGCATATCTCCGCCCACTGCGTTATCTAACTGATTTTCGAGAGCTTTGCATTTTTCGAGATTTTCGCTGAGGTCTTTTATAAGACTTTTCCAACTGTCGTTTATAGGCTCGGTTAATTCATAGCCTTTTACAATGCCCTTGTCGTCTTTAATATGTATAGCGGAATTTGTGTAGCTTTCTGTTTGACCTAAAACAAGCTGAACTTTTTGATTATAGTTATATTCTTCGCTGAAAATATAATCAAAAAGAAAGTTTCTGAACCCCCAAAGCGAAACATAATCGGCAGACACCTTAATATCATCTGCATTATGTATACAACTAATGCTACTGTCGTTTTCGCTTATAATCGAAAAGGGCTTTTCGTCTTTTAAAAGAAGTCTGCAAACCTCTTCACAGCAAAGGCCCAAACCGCACTCGGTTGCATTGGGGAACCATTCGTAAAAACGGGGATGCTCTTTGCAGATTTCACAAATTGCTTCTTCGCCCTCAGAAGAGATAATATCACACAGGCCGTTTTCATTTAAGAACGGGCATCTGTCACCTTTTAAAAGCTTAAAGCAAGTGCTTCCGTCCTCGGCTGAGGTAAGATTTTTGCGAATACGCTCATATATTTCACCGTTACCGTTTTTGTATTTTTCTAAAGCAGTTTCATCTATATCTATTTCCCAACCGATACAGCAGCTGTCTTTACAATTCTCTGCAATACACTTAAATTCATCATAAAAAGACGGTTTATTTATCAGCATTTTCTACCTCTGTTACACAAATTTTATTTTCCCTATAGTTAAATTTAACATTATATCCACCGAAAGAAACGCCGTACACTCTGTTTTCGTCAACCTGATAGGCAGGCTTTGGGTCTAAAGACAACATTTCTGCAATATCTGTTTTAACGGATTTTTCAATTTTACTTTCTGTATTATTTAAAAATATAACTTCTTTTCGCTCCGTTTTGTGTTCTTCCGAAAATCCCCCGATGGCTTCCGGAATACTGTCCGCATAAGGAAGATACGGCTTAATATCATAAATAGGCGTATTATTCTTTAAATCCGCACCGCTTACCAACAGACTGCCTTTTTGGACTTTTTCAAGTTTTACAACGGTTAACCCTAAAGAGTTAGGTCTGAAAGACGAACGGGTTGCAAATACTCCTACCCGTTTATTGCCGCCCAGCTTCGGCGGTCGTACCGTAGGAGAAAAGCCCTCATTCTCACTGAATTTCCAAATAAGCCACAAGTGGGAATACTGCTCTATTTCTCTTACATAGTTCTCGTCTTTAAATTCGTCTGTAAAAACGATTTCAGATTTTATATTACAAAGTCCGCTTTGCCTTGGCACACCGAATTTTTCGGTAAAATCATTTTTAATATATGCCACGGGAGATATTACAAAACTGTCCATCTAATCACCGAATTTATTATATCAATTACACTGAGCGTTTGCAAGATATTGATTATTAAAACAAAAACATAAAATATAGCCGATTTTTATTCTTCGTTTTTCATTCGACCTGCAACAGCAAACTAAATGAAGAATGAAAAATTAAAAGTGA
>JBJEPP010000004.1:0-4350 GCA_051881295.1 Acutalibacteraceae bacterium
TTAATAACTTCATCAGCCGTTGAACCTTCAATACAGGTAACTACTAAATTTTCATTATGTCCGCTGAAAGCCTGCTGACCTATTACCGTAACGCTTTTAGGAATAGTGAGAGCTACGAGAGATGTGCAATTAGCAAAACACCACTCACCTATTGACTCAGTACCGTCTTTAAGAACCAATGACTTTAAAGACTTACAGTTTTGAAAAGCAAAGCTGCCTATTGATTTTACTGTAGGAAAGTTAGTGAAAGATGAAAGCTTTTCGCAACTGTCAAAAGCATGCGCGCCGATACTTGTTAAATAAGACGCAGGTGAAAAACCTATCTGAACAAGATTTTTACAACCGTAAAAAGCACTTGCTCCTATGTATTCTATAGATTCCGGTATAGAAACATATTTAATACTTTTATCTTTAAAACAACCATCGCCTATTTTATTAACAGTATAAGCGCCGACCTTTGACGGAACAATGACGCTTGTGCTGTTACCCAAATATTTTGTAAGCGTAACAGTACGGGTAGTACTGTCTACAGTATATTTATATTCCTGCATTTCGTCAGGTGCGGTAGTGGACTTTTTAGTAGTCTCAGCCGTTTGAGTTTCTACATAAACATAAACAACGGTTGTTTGAGGTGCGTTTGTAAAAATCGGTAAAAGCGTAGTTGACGCTGTTTCGCTGACTGTTTCTGTTTCGCTGTATTCTGAAACCTCACTTGCAATAGCCTCATCAATATCTATAAGGTGAGATGTATCGCCTACGGTTGTAGAAGGTAATGTTTGAAGCGAGTATGCGAGCGTACTTGCATCTTCTTCCTTTTTTTTGCCGCTTATAAGACTGACAACAAGAACGACAGCCACCACAAGTATTACGGCACCGATAGCAATTATTATTTTTGTAGCATTTTTCATATATATAAATCCTCAATATAAGAGTTTTTTCGCTGATTTCTTTTGTATTATACAATAAATTTTTAAAAATGTATATAGATATATGTTAATTTTTTTAAAACAATGGCTTTGTTCAGACAACAGCCGACAGCATATAAATCTATAACAAATTTGAAATATCGAGTTTGTCGTATTTAACGGCAAAATCCTTAAAGAATGAAAGTATTTTTTCTACTCCGTTCTTCTCAGTGCTTTCGGCATTAAATACAAGCAGAGGCTCGTGGACGCTCATTCTCAGAATGCACCAACCGTTACCGCATAAGTTATCAAAATTCATACGGATGCCCTCGAAGTTAACTTTTGCAACCGTAACACCTTTTGTGTTTTCGCCTAATGCTTTGAAGTCGTTTATAACGGAATTGCCGTAATCCTTAAAATCGGTTATATTGATTTTAACTCTGACCTCTTTTTCTTCTAAAGGAGTTTTAAGTGTTTTTAAAATATCGCCTATTGTTTTACCCTCTTTAGAAAGTTTAGCAAGTTCAATAATAATTTTTGTTACAAGATAAGCACCGTCATCTAAATAAAAATTCTCCGAAAAAGCCGCATGACCTGATGTTTCAATAGCCAACGGAACGGATTTGCCCTCTTTTTTCAGCCTTATTGCTTCGTCAATAACATTTTTGTAACCCCGTTTAAATCGGTGATGTACTCCGCCCAAATCTTTTTCTATAAACTCAGCGAGTCCGTCCGATGTAACAGAGTCGGTTACAATAATACCGCCCTTATTATTTTTTAAAGCTATGTAAGAAGCAAGTGCTACAAGTTTGTTTCTGTTAATCTCGTTACCCCTCTCATCTACACAAGCGGCTCTGTCGCAATCGGTATCAAATATAATGCCGAAATCAGCATCGGACTTTTTAACGGCATCGCTGATAGATTTCATAGCAACAGGATTTTCGGGGTTAGGAATGTGATTGGGAAATCTTCCGTCAGGCTTCAAAAACACACTGCCCTTAGTATCGGCGCCTAACCAATCTAAAACCTTTTCTACATAGAAAGCACCCACACCGTTACCTGCATCCACAACTATTTTAAGGTCTTGCAAAGGTTTGTTGTAGTTTTCGGAATTAACGCCTTTTTTTATCATTTCTCTTAAATCTTCGCAATATTTCTCCATATTGTTTAGATTTTGAGGGTTAACGGGCGGTTTCTTAATTTCATAGGGGTTATTTTCTGCATATTTTAAAACAGCTTTTATATCGTCACCCGAAAAGCCGCCGTCACGGGTAAAGAATTTAAGTCCGTTCATTTCCATAGGTAAGTGGCTTGCGGTAATTTCAACAGACGCATCCACCTTAAAATTCACCAGTGACATAAACATAGACGGAGTTGAAGAAAGTCCGCAGTTATATGCTTTAACCCCTAAATCAGACAATGTTCTCACTACTGCCCTGAAAATACGCTCCGAAGAAACACGGGAATCGTAGCCGACTGCAATGCTGAGAGCTTCTTTGTTTAATTTATTTTTTAAAAAAACAACTAAAGACGCTGTAATTGAGGTAATAACCCTATCAGTCAGCTGAACAGGTGTGTTTTCTGTCTCAACAGCTGTGCCTCGAATATCCGTACCGCTTTTTAAACACATTAAATCCATAGTCAATGCTCTCTCCTTAAAACATAGTACACACGCTCTGCGGTGTCTGTAGGTTTATTTCTCGTAAATTCTTCGTAATCGGCAACAAGCTTAAAGCCGTTACGCTCAAATGCGTTTTCAAGTTCATCCGATGTGTATGCCCTTTCGCTGAAATTCTCTGTAAATCTTTGATATGCACCGTTTGATTTAACAAAGAAATCAAGGTTGATATTTACCGTGACATTATCTTCTGAAAGTCTGTTTTGCCAAACGCAATAAACAGATTTTTCATCGTAGATAAATGTGTTGTTACCCAATATCTTTTGATGTTTATAAGGTGTATTTACATCAAAAATCATTATACCGCCGTTATCTGTAAAATTTTTAAGTCTTGAAAAAGTTTTTTCAACAGTTTCAATATCTTTTAAATGATTTATGCTGTCTAAAGAACAAACTACAGCTCTGACTGTTCCGTAAAGGTCGGTTTCCTCCATATTCTGGCACAAAAACAGTATATTCTGTCCATTTTCAAATGCTTTTGTTTGAGCTTGAGTTAACATATCTGAAGAAGCGTCTGTACCGATTACATCGAAGCCTGCTTTTGAAAACTCAACAGACAGCGAGCCTGTGCCGCAAGCCAAATCAAGAAGCAGGCCGTCTTTTATATTATATTCAGCCAATATATCCATTATATATTGAGCTCTTTTTTTATAATCGACATTTTTAGTTAATGCATCGTAAACAGATGCGAAGGATGTATAAGACATATTGCCTCCGTAATAATTGATACATTGATTTTAACATATAAAACATAAATTGTAAATATAAAAACAGAGCGCCCGAAGGCACTCTGCAAATAAATTGAATATATAAATATTATTTAAAATAATCCGGGTACTGCTCCATAACGGTAGTTTGCACTAAGTTGAACACAAGCACTCCCTCTGCCGCTTCACAGTTATAATGGTCTCCTAAAATCAACTTTCCGTTTGTATAACTGATTTTTCTTTCGGGAGCAACACCTATGTGATAAACATATTCCAAATTATCGGGAGCTTTTGAATATTTACCTGTTAAAATATTCTTTTTAAAACGCAAAACATAGTTTGTGCCGCTGTCGGGCACAGAGTAAACAGCTACCAATGCCGCCTTTTCTATACCGTATGTTTTAGAAATAAGTTGTATAAACTCATTTGTAGGGCTGTCCGAAAGAATATTATCTCCGTTTTTATCGGGTATAACTATCTCAGTAGGAGCGTCATCACCCTCGCCTGGTTTTTCAGGCTCTTCAATTTTTATAACAAGCTTTAATGCTTCTACAGCATCCTCTAAAGTGATAACCCCATCGCCGTTAATATCGGCAACAGAAAAAAGCTCATCGCTTATAGGTTCTATTGACGCAGAAACTCTTAAAATTTGCCTCGCCTCTGTAGTATCAACCTGTCCGTCACCGTTTAAGTCGCCTAAAACAGGCGTTTGCGTACCGTCTGCAGAAGCATCATCTTCACCCGCGGCGTAACAAACAGTTGAGAAAGAAAGCGTTAAAAGCGTAAACGAAAGTATTACTGAAAGAAATCTTTTCATATTTTATCCTCAAAATTATTTTTATTGATTAAAAAACTCAACAAATGCACGGTAAGCCATATAAACATCAAGCTTTGATACAACCTCGAAAGGTGCGTGCATTGAAAGAACCGGAACACCTAAATCAACGGTATCAACATCAAGGTCGGCAACAAATTTTGCAACTGTTCCTCCGCCGCCTGCATCTACCTTGCCGAGTTCACCGATTTGCCAAACAACACCTGTTTTATCAAGAATTGTTCT
>JBJEPP010000005.1:0-16309 GCA_051881295.1 Acutalibacteraceae bacterium
TAACCTTGATTTGCAAGTGCATCAAGGTAGCATGCGGCAAGTCTGCCGAGACCGCCGTTGCCGAGACCGGCATCGGGCTCGCACTCATACAGACTCTCAAGGCTGATGCCGTAATCTTTAAGAACATCGGCAAAGGTATCCGTAAGATTTAAATTATATAAAGTATTTTTAAGTGAACGGCCCATCAAGAATTCCATTGATAAATAAAATACTCTTTTATGCCCTTCATCATCTGCTTTTTTAGTATTAACAGCTCGCTGCTCTGCCATTTGGTCACGGGTAATCATTGCTATGGCTTTATAAAATTGGTCATAGGTTGCATTCTCGGTAGAAACACCGAAAAAATGGAGCAGCTTATTTTCAAGCATTTCTTTTGTTTGGGCTTTGGTAATACTGTTTTTCATACAAAACCTCCAAAATTTTTTTGAAAAAAAGGCTTTTTACCTCATTTACTATACATAATACACTAATTTTACGCAAAAATCAACTATAATATTCAATACTGCGGTAAACTGTATTGAACACCCTGCCCCCCACATCTTACCGCACTCAGATTTTTATTTAAAATTTATATAAGGCTCCGTCCTTTTCGGCAAAAAAGGTGATGTAAAAAAACGAAAGTTTTTTTACATCACCATTTTTGTTTAATCTGTATCTGTTTTTCAGTTTGCCCAGTATTTCAGTTTACTTCTTCCTTAAGTGTTTCAACTATAGAGTCATCTTTTAACTTTGATACAGCGTAAAGCATTGTTGCACCGATAATTGCACACACAACAAGTACGACTCCGATATAAAGCGGTATATTTACTTCAAACGGAATTGTGCTCAGACCGCCGCCTTTATTCATACCGTAGCTGATGCCGATACTCAAAAGCAAACTGACAGGCAAAGCCTTTAATGCATAAAATACGCTTTCAAGACTGATAATTTTTCTAAAGCCTTTAGGCGTCACTCCAACGGATTTAAGCATGGCAAACTCTTTTTTTCGCATAGCAATTCCCGTTGAAATAGTATTTATAATGTTCGCCGTTGTAATTAGGGTGATAAGCGCAATAAAACCGTAGATAAACACTTGCATAACAAAGGTAAATGTGCTCATAGTCTGCATACTCTCTATATAATCGCTGACATAAGTTCCTCCGTAGTCATTCTCATCCATAATATTTTGAATTATTTCAGTAGCCTCTGCGTGATGCTCTGTTTCAATTCCGAAAAAATACAGAGAATCAGGGGTTTCGGCATTTTTTTGAACCACATTATAATATTGCGTTTCGGGAATATACAGAGATATTGTTCTTTCGGGATTCAAAGAACAAACATAAAACTTTGAATCGTATTTTACTAAGTCTGCTATTTCTATATTTGAACCCTCTGCCCCTTTCACTGTAAATTCTGTGCCGATTATTTTGTTGTTAAACACTTCTGACGAGTTTTCTTTGTGGCTGATATTATTCATCAATAATGCCTTTGTACTGTCACCGTAATACTTGGAACTGTCAATGGAATTATTTTTACAAAGTGTGTTAAAATCCTCATCGTCTATAATATTCACAAACAACTGACTTTTGCTGTTGAAAAGATTTTTATACTTAGAAGTCAGAAAGTCATTGTTTACAACAGGATGATTTTCTTTGCCCTTTTCGTACTTACCCGGACTTTCATAAAAGGATAAAACAGGGTAATAGTCATCTATTTGCGGAATATTATCAAGTTCTTTTTCAAAATCTTCCTTATGCTCAATATTTACCAATGCTTGAATTTGATACGGCAACCGAGTTTCCATATCAATACTCTCCGAAAACAAAGAGCAAAAATAATTACAGCTTAAAAACAATACAACAGAAAGTGCAATAGAAACAGTAATAACCTTTGATTTTCTTCCGTTTCGTTTTAAATTTTTGTATGCAAGCTCACCCTCGTAACCAAACACCTTTCGTATAAGCTTAGGCGACTTTAGTTTTTTGGCTTTTACCTTAATTTCATCTCTTTGTCTTATTGCGTCAATCGGTGTAATTTTTGAAGCCTTACCTGAAGGAATATATAATGAGATAAAAATAGTTATTATACTAAAAATTATAATTCCCGCAATTGCCCATACGGGCACAGTTACTTTCATTTGAATATCAGAATCGTTTACACCGCTGAGCATACATGTCTGTATTATTTTGCTGCCTACCGCTTTAAGTGTAATACCAATTCCCACAATACCTGCAAGAACACCTACAGGAATACCTACAGCACCTAAAATCGCTCCCTCAAAATAAACCGAAAGTTTTTTCTGTGCCTTAGTAGCGCCGACAGACGCCAGCATTCCCAAGTACCGAACACGCTCTGAGAGAGACATTGCAAAAGCATTATAAATAAGCATAACAGACGCAATGATAATGATTACAAGAACAATCAATATCATAGGAAGAAGATTTCTCATAAACATACCGTCAGGGTCAAAAGAAAACTCAGTTTGCAGAAATGTATCGTTTACAGTATACTTTGTAATATTGTATTCCTTGACAATGTCGTTTATTGTTTCACGGGATTTATAATTTACATCCTTAAGCTCAATGTATGCCTGTACTTTCTCGCCGTTTGCCAAGGGTGTTTTGCCTATATCAAGCCCCCGGACAATACTGCAATAATCCGATGTGGGCGGATTACCGTGCAAGATTGCAGTTATTTTGTACTCTTTTTTTCCGGTACATTCAAATATCTCGCCGCCGGTATAGCTGCCTGCGAAAATCAACACCTGCTCTCCGCTTTCATTGTCGGTATAATATCGGTATCCTATAGGAACTGTGACGGTATCGCCTATTTTCCAATCAAGATTATTCTTTTCAATAAGGCTCTGCTCAACTGCAATTTCATTTTCGTTTTCGGGGACTTCACCGTCATATTGTCCTGTGAACATCTGCTCAAGATTTACCTTATCACCAATATAAATATCACCTGTTCCTGTCCTGTCGGTTGCTCTGTCATCAAGCTGAAACTGAAGCGTTTTTTCTGCCGGGCGCAACCCGATATTTTTGATGCGGTCATCTTCTTCAAGCTTTTCAAGTTGAGTTTCATCTACCGTGAAAATCGCGTGCTGATGCCCGCCGGTTAAAAGCTCAATTTCGCCGAAAAGATTTAAAACAGAGGCTGTCGCAACAAAAACAGCCGTAATCATTGCAACAGAAACACAAATTCCGAGAACGGTAACAACAGTTCTGCTCATATTTTCCTTTAGATGCCGAAGTGTTAATTTATTTACAATATTCATCTGTGCCTCACCTCATCTCTCGTGATTTTTCCGTCTTCGATTGAGATGATTCTATCTGCTGAAAGAGCAATTCTTTCATCGTGTGTTATGATAATAACTGTTTGGTTCAATTCTTTGTTAAATTGTCTTAAAAGAGAAACAATCTCTTTACTGTTTTCGCTGTCAAGATTACCTGTAGGTTCATCTGCAAGCATAAGCGCCGGATTATTTATCAGTGCTCTGCCTATAGAAACTCTTTGCTGTTGACCGCCTGAAAGCTGATTCGGCAGATGCGTCAGCCTTTTTGAAAGACCGAGTCTGTTTACAAGAGAGTCTATCTGCCTTTTATCAGGCTTTCTGCCGTCAAGAAGAAGCGGCAAAGTCAGATTTTCCTCTACAGTTAAAATAGGAATTAAATTATAGAACTGGTAAACGAGACCGATTTGTCTGCGTCTGAAAATAGCAAGTGCGGTTTCATTTAGTTTTGAAATATCCTCACCGTCTATAACAACACTTCCGGAGGTTGCCGTATCTACCCCGCCAAGTATATGCAGAAGTGTGGACTTGCCAGAGCCTGAAGGACCGATAATTGCAACAAATTCACCTTTTTCTACCGAGAAAGATACATCATCAAGAGCCTTTACCATAGTATCTTCCTTGCCGTAAGTTTTTGATAAATGATTAACTTCAAGAATTTTCATAAGTTATTTCCCCTTTCATGACTACATCTTACCAAATCAAACTTACAACTCGGTGACTTTTTTATTACAATACCGTCACCGTCAAACGATTGCTTTATAAAACCTGATTTCAAACTGTGTGCCTTTCGATTCTTCGCTTGTTACTTCTATTGCGGCGTTTTCCTTTTCAAAAACCGTCTTTGCAAGAGCCAAACCTATGCCCACGCTGTCGCTTGACGCGTTCTTTCCGTGATAAAAGCGTTCAAAAATATGGGGCAAATCCTCTTTGGCAATACCGCAACCGTTATCTCTTATAATAACGCTGTCATAAATCGTCGTTTCATATGCAGATATTTCGAGTTTACCGCCTTTTTCTGTGTGTTCAATACAGTTTTTGATAATATTGCCGAACGCCTCAACAGTCCACTTTCTATCGCCGCACACATTAAAATCGTTTGCTCTGTTAAAAAGTGTGATTTCTTTTAATTCCATGGTGATAAGAAAAGGTTTTATGCTTTCATTTAACGCAGAACAAACAGAAAAATCCTCTTTCTTAAAGTCTGCCGTTCCTGCATCGAGTTTTGATATTTTCAGTAAATTTGTGATTAGCCACTTCATTTTATCAATTTGGCTTTCCATAATGCCAATAAACTCCTGTTGCTTTTCAGGCGCGGTATTTTCTTTCAGCAAATCCGACATTACCATCATTGAAGTAAGAGGTGTTTTAAGTTGATGTGAAATATCTGCAAGGGCTGTTGTAAGATACAGTTTATCTTTTTGGAGCATATCATTTTGCGAGCGCAGAAGAATTATTACTTTATACAAATTATTTTTCAGAATCGACAGTTCACCCTCGGTATTGTCTGCTATATCAAGGTCATATTGACCTGAGCAAACAAGCGATAAATAATCGTTCAGTTTGCCGAGTTTATCATATCTTTTCTTTGTAACAAAAAGAAAAATGCCCGTTAGCACCAAGCCGAGCAACAAACAAACAAGAGCGCATACCCGGCTTATAAAAAAACATACTGCCGAGCAGAAAACCGTTAAAAATATACCGACTGCAGCAATCAGCTTAACATCTTTATTTATCATTTTCTATTACATACCCTAAACCCCTGACTGTTTTTATGTATTCAGGGTTTGCGGGATTCTCCTCAATTTTATCTCTGAGTCTTTTTATATAAACAGTAAGCGTGTTGTCCTCTACAAAATCTCCGTCAACATCCCATATATTCTCCAACAGTTGATTTCTTGAAAGTACAGTGCCGCGATTATTCAAAAGTATCAGTAAAAGCCTGTATTCCATTGCCGTCAATACAACCTCATCATCACCTTTATACACTTTTGCCTCGTTTGTGTTTATTGTTAAACTGTTTATTTTAACGATACCGTCTGCAGAGTCCTTGTTGTATCTTCGTAAAACGCTTTTGATTCTCACAAGCAGTTCTTTAACACGAAACGGTTTTGCAATATAATCGTCCGCTCCAAGCTCAAACCCCATAACAACATTGACTTCATCGTCATAAGCTGTTAAAAAAATAACCGGCAGATCGCCTTTTTCTTTGATTTTTTTACACACATCATAGCCGTTGCCGTCAGGCAGAGTTAAGTCAAGAATATACAGTGCGAAATTGTTTTTTGAGATTATTTTAATTCCATCGCTTACCGTCTTTGCAAGCGTTACACTGTAGCCCTCTTTTTCAAGGGAATATGTAAGGCCTATACCAATAGCTTCATCATCTTCTAACAGAAATATGTTCATAACCTCACCTCTTGAATACTTTAACATAAATTTTTGTACCTTTCCATTACAATATTGTAATTTTTATCTGTTTTTTACTTTAGACCGAAAAGAAATACTGTTTTTGTTTGTGCTTTACGATGCACACAGAGTTTATACCGCACCTTACACAGCAAATGGCTTTTTAACGATATATTACTGTGTAATATGAAATTTCTTGCTTTACGGCGAAATGTGAAATAAGAAGCCGGCTTTGTCAGAGCATTGTTATTCGTCTATTACATTTGCGAAGCAGATATTTCATAGCGTTTACTGCTTCACAAATACCTCAAGGAATTTATTTCATTGAAAAAAGCACCTGCCGAAGCAAGTGCTTTTTAATATCTGTGGGGTATAAAAAAGATATTTTGCGTCTTTTGTGGAGAGAGTTGAACTCTAACGATAGGTTAAACCTGTGCTTTCCTTTGTAAATTAAATATTCGACTTACGCCGAATGTGAAATAAAATAAATCCCATACGCCGCAGCGTATTTCATAGCGTCAGCTATTTCATATACCGAAGGCATATTTCACAAATCCCACAGGGATTTATTTCATTGAAAAAAGCACGCCGAAGCGTGCTTTTTTCTGGCGCAGAAGGAGAGACTCGAACTCTCGCGCCGGTTACCCGACCTACGCCCTTAGCAGGGGCGCCTCGTCACCAACTTGAGTACTTCTGCATCGGTAACAAAATAAGGGAATATTCTGTTTTCTTTATTAAAAAGAAATGGCGCAGAGGGTGGGATTCGAACCCACGGTACGTTTCCGTACGACGGTTTTCAAGACCGTTCCGTTATAACCACTTCGGTACCTCTGCATATATTTATTAACTTTTGGCAGCGGGATAGGGATTCGAACCCCAACAAACAGAGTCAGAGTCTGTCGTGCTACCGTTACACTATCCCGCTAAGTCCGTGTGGTATTATAATACACAAATCCGCATTTGTCAATAGAAAATGAGAACTTTTTAAATCAAAACAAAAAAGTTTTGCCTATTAACATAAATATTACCCCGGGTACGGAATAGCAACTTGCAAAAAGTATTGTATACCAATTAAGCCCGATTGTCAACGGCAAAAAATAAGAAATCGCATAAACCGCGCACAAAGCCCCGACCCCGCCGAATACGCTGGAAAAAAGTGCTTTAAAAAAATTGCCGCTTTTTTTAAAAGTTATATTACTTACTATAAGCAAAGCTATACCTATTGCATAAATCATACCGTTATTCCCTTTTCTTTAATTTCATTTAATAAATGTTTATGTTTACATTCAAGACTTTTTAATTCATATATTGCAGATTCCAAAAGCTCGTTATCGCAGTTATATGCTATTTTAAAATAAGCTAAGTGAATACTTTTTCTCACATTCTCAATTTCACTTATTAAAAGCTCTTCCTCTGTCATTTTTCGATATTTTTTGCACTTGTATCGGTTTATACTACTCACTACCTTTCAATTAAAAATATGTAATGGTTCATTCTTTTATTACATATTATTAAATGCTTAAAAGGAGCATAATATTTAATATAAACTTTCAAAATATAGATTTTCAGAAAGAGGTATTTATGAACAGACATTCTTTTACTTATCCGCAATACTGCAACATAGTGGGCAAAAATGTAATTATTGAAGAAATGAATTTTTTAAGCGGCAGAAAAAAGGTAAGATGCCTTTATTACCACAAATACAACTGCTGTGAAAAGGGCGGCTGCAAAAATATTTATGTAAAACGCAAAATTGAAGATGCCGAAAATGACTATATAAACCAAACGGTTGAAAAAATCGACAGATAATAGTATAATTTAGCCATTCTACTGAGCGGCGGTGATTTCTTGACAGGCATATACATTCACATTCCTTTTTGTAATTCTAAATGCCCATACTGTGATTTTTACTCTTACAGAACAAGCGAGAGGGAAAAGGCTGAATATGTTAACCGATTAACCCAAGAAATCAACACTTTGCAAAGTGTTAAAAAATTCGTTAAAGGCGACATAACTGCCGATACAATTTACTTAGGCGGAGGAACGCCCTCTGCTTTAAGCGGTGAACAGCTTTTTAACATAATAGAATGCGCGAAGAAAAAATTTAATACACCCGATGACGCCGAAATAACTGTTGAGTGTAACCCAAGCTCTGACATCGAAAAATCAGCTCCGTATCTCAAAAAAGCAGGTGTAAACAGAATTTCTTTAGGTATGCAGTCTTCCATAGATAAAGAGAGAAAGATTTTAGGTAGAACCTCGGGCAAGGAACGGGTTATTGAAGTAATAAACATATTAAAAAAGCTTGGAATTACCAATATTTCACTTGATGTTATGTTGGGAGTGCCGCACCAAACAAAAGAAAGCTTAGACGAAACACTTCGGTTTTGCATTTCTTCAGGTGCAACACATATCAGCGCGTATATGCTGAAGTTAGAAGAAAACACTTTCTTTTATAAAAATCAAGATAAATATGTATTTCCGTCAGAAGAAGAAGTATGTGATATGTACATTCAATGCTGTGAAACATTGGCTGACGCAGGCTTCAACCACTATGAAATATCGAATTTTGCTTTACCTGACTTTGAAAGCCGCCACAACACAAAATATTGGGAGCTTGAAAACTACATCGGTATAGGTCCGTCTGCTCACTCGTATTACTGCGGCAAGCGTTTTTATTACCCTGACAGCACCGAAGCTTTTATCAGCAGGGCACCTGCCGTATTTGACGGTAACGGCGGCGGATATGACGAATACATTATGCTGAGACTCAGATTAAAAAAGGGATTAAACATAAATGAATTAGAAAGTATTTACGGCGGGACGGCAAGTAAAAAAATAAAAAACAAAGCCCCGTTCTTAAACGAACAAGGCCTTGTAAATTTTGATAATGAAAGCTTATCGCTTACAGAAAAAGGTTTTCTGCTATCTAACACTATTATAAATGAATTTATTTGAAATCATCATCTAAGATTTCTAAATTCTGAATATCGCCTACAGTGATAACTTCATTTTTATCTGTAACCAAAATATATGAAAAATCGTGGTTTTCGTTTGCGAAAGCAACGGCTTTCTCTTTACCCATTGAAAAAAGCGCTGTAGAGTATGCGTCACAAAATGCACCGTTCTCGCCTATTACGGTTACGCTTAACAGGTCGCTTTCACTTGGGTAGCCTGTAGAGGTATCTATTATATGGTGGTATGTTTTACCGTCCTTTTCAAAATATCGCTCATAAGCGCCGGAGGTTACAACGGATTTGTTGCCCACACTTTCGAATGTACATAGTAATTCGTTTTGGTCGAGAGGATTTTTTACACCTACTGTATAATAACCCTTGCCCTGATTATCACCGCATAACACTATATTACCGCCAAGAGAAATAATCGCGTTGACTTTGTATTCTTCTGCAATTTTTAAAAGTTCATCTCCGATATAGCCTTTAGCAATACCGCCTAAAGAAATTTCGGTATCAGGCTTTTTTGTTACTGTATTACCCTTTACCGATATACTTTTATACGAAACATTCGATAAAGCTTTAGAAATGTTTTCAGCTTCAGGAACTCCGTAAAGGCCGTTATCAAAGCCCCACAGCTTCAAGACCGGCATTACGGTAATATCAAAACAGCCCTTTGTTTTTTCTGAGGCTGTAATTGATTTTTTTATAATATCTGCCGTGTAGCTTGAAACTTCACAGCTTTTATCGCTTGCGTTCACCTTTTTAACATCGCTGTTTTCGTTATTGGCGTCAAAAAGAACCGACAGCTCGTTAATTTTATCTGTAAAAAGTCTCACAGTCTTTTCGTTTTCTTTATCGGAAATACCGAACACCCTTATACTTATAAGGGTGTTCATTGCGGTAAAATCTTTGGTTAATTCTTTTTGATTTTCGCAAGAAGTGAAGCTAAGCAGCATTAAAGCGCACAACATAATTGACAGTGCTTTTTTCATTTAGAACAACTCTCCGTTTTAATCATTCGCTGTCAGCAATTTTTCTGCCGTTTGCCTCGTGCTCTGCTAAAGACGATGCATAGTATACATTACCTTTATCATCATGACGGAAGTAGAAGTAATCTGTATCTGACGGGTACAGAGCCGCTTTAATTGCAGAGTTACCGGGGTTACAGATTGCGCCTACAGGAAGACCCGTACATTCTGTGCTGTAAGTATCGTAATTATCGCGGTACTTAATATATTTTTCGGTATCTTCGGTAGAAGATGTAAGTGACGGCTTAATGGTCTTCAATAAGTAATCTTCGGTAGAGTCGCACTGAAGCCAAGGGAATGCAGAAGAACGGTTAAGTCTGTTGTAAAGAACAGATGAAATATCTGCCATTTGATTTGAAGCAGCGGCCTCCCCTTGAAGAATTGAAGCCATTGTTATAATTTCATCAACGCTGACGCCCATTTCGTCTGCACGCTTCTGGTATTCGTCAGTCCAGCGGTTTTCAAAGTTATCTAAAAATCTTCTGACAACGCTTGACGCATTTTCGCCTATATAAAACTCATAGGTATCAGGATAAATATAACCCTCTAAGGTGCGGTATCTTAAATCTTTATTGGGTATTGCCGCAACAAAACCGTACTCTTCCGAAAAGTCAACAGACTGTAATGTGTTAATAAAATCCGAGGCTTTACAAACATCGTTTGCCTCTAACTTTTCTGCTATTTCATCTATAGTCCAGCCCTCAGGGAATGTTAATGTAATAGTATCCGAAAGGGTTATATCGGACTTCATAGTGGCAAGCATTTTTTCTACGCCCATATTTTGGTTAAGCGTATATACTCCCGAAACATAAGAGCCGCCTTTATTTAACAGCTTTATGAACATTTTGCAGAAAAGCTTATTATGAATAAGGTCGTTCTCTTTTAAAATATCGATAACATCGCCGTCTGTCATATTATCCGAAACTATAACCTCAGCTGTAGTTTCATCGGTATTAAGAGCTAAAACATCATTTATACAACCGATTCCGTATACGCAAAGAATAACGCTTACAAGGATAATTATTGCTATGTTAAGTACATTTTTAGATAAGTTTTCGCTTGAGAACAACGAAAGAAAAGCTTCGCCTTTTTTGCCTTTAATTTTTTCGCTGTACTTCTCTGCCCTCTCGGCTCTCTTTTTAGCTTTTGCTTTTTTCTTGGCAATAGCCTTTTTCTGAGCATAAGTAGTAGGCGGTGTCGATACGGTAAACTTATCGGTACCCTGTTTTATGTTTGCGCCTGCCACCGCCTTTTTTTCACGCTGTGCGTGCTCGCCTATATCCTTAGGCGGGTTAGAAAAATACACGCCGCCTTTAAGGTTCGGTTTGTCGGCAGAAGCCTCTTTATCCAAATCAATTTTAAAATCCTGTACTTTTTTACGCCTTTCGCCCTCGTAATCGCCGAAATCTGCTTTTGTGCTTGAAAAACCGGATTTTTTTGCATTTTCAGTTTTTGACGCGCTTTCACTTTTTCTGCTTTCAAAGTTTTTTAAAAGTTCTTCATAATCGTTATAATCATCGCGAGCCATTATTTACAACTCCCTTCATCTATTGATAAGATTCGCCTTTCGGTCACTACCATATTAACATTTCTGTCGTATTTACCGTGGAACAGCGACTCTTTTATATTTGAATCGTAGCAAATGCCTATTGAACAGCCTTTGAAACGAGATAAATATCTATCATAATAACCTTTGCCGTAGCCTAACCTGAAGCCCGATTTATCAAACGCAAAAGCAGGTACTATACAAACTGTATTTTCGGTATGGGTTAATTTATTTACATTCTCTTTAACAGGCTCTAAAACGCCGAAAGCACCCGGCCTTAGTTCTTCAAGGGAATTTATATAGTAAAAATTCATTTCCGACCTTTCGCCCTCGCAACGGGGAACGGCAACTTTTTTACCGTTTTTCAAAAGCGTGCTGATGAATTTTCTCGTATCTACCTCAATTTCGGTAGAAACATAGCAAAGAAAAGTATCGCACTCACGCACTACCCATAAATTAAGCAATCTGTTACATATTTTTTTATCGAGAGTGCTTTTTACTGTTTTGGGCAAGCCTTTGCGCTCTTCCCTGACTTTTTGGCGCAATTCTTTTTTAATAGGTCTTATATCAATTACTTTTTCCATTGAATACCTCTGAGAATTTCTTGGGATTCTTCTTCACCTGAAAACAGACTGCCAAGCGCCGCTGAAAATTCCCAAGCAACTCCCGCACCCCTTGCGGTAACTATATTATCGCTTATAACAACTCCGTCCGAAACAACATTTGCACCTTTAAGATCGCTCTCAAATCCGGGGAAGCATGTGGCATTTTTGCCCTTTAAAAGATTTTTTCTGCCTAAAATAAACGGTGCGGCACAAATAGCGCCTATTACCCTTTTATGCTCCGAGCAATAATCTATGGCGTTCTGAACACCTTTGGAGTCATTAAGGTTTTTGGCCCCCGGCATTCCTCCGGGTAATATAATACCTTTTAAGTTTTCATCTAAAGAAATCTCCGAAAGTGTAAGGTCTGCCTCAACCGTTATACCGTGAGAGCCTTTTACGGTTTTACCCGTAACTCCAACAGTTTTAACACACTCGCCTAATCTGAGTAAAAAGTCCACCGGAGTAAGTGCTTCTATTTCTTCAAAGCCGTTTGCTAAAAATGCGTAAATCATAAAAATTCCTTTCAATTTGAATACGGTACGCCGAAAAAACCGTTTTCAATTTTCGGCGCATCTGACACCGCAAAGTACATACCGTAAGGCTTGTTTTTATTTTTGGAATATTTTCTGAAAATTATGTTATTTATTTCAGTTCTTTTCAGTATTTCGGCAGAAATAACATTTTCGCTGCCTGCATATTCAAAAACAGTAACGCTTTTTTCATTAACCTCATAAACTGCGTAACCGCCGCAAAACGCGAAAACACCCGAATTTTCAGATACAGGCCGCATAAATGAATTAAATGTATATTCATTCAGCACGGCAACTGTTTCATTTAGCGATTTGTTTTTATTAAGGCCTATATAGCTTTCATAATCAAGAGAAAATGTTTCTACAGTTTTGTTAAGGTTGGCAACACACCTTTTTTCTTCATAGTAAAAAGATGTTTCAAAACCTTGTTTTCTATACATTTCAAATAATTTATCGTTTGCGGGAACTAAAATTAAATAGTCAATATTTCTCTCTTCAGCTATGTTCTTGGCTTCTTTAAAAAGCTCTGTCATAACACCTGTTTTACGAAAATCGGGATTTGTGCAAACACCGTAAATGTAGTATGACGGGTATTCCTTACCGCCGTTTAACACGGTACACTCCTGTAAAAAAAGCATACCTACAGGTTTATTATTTATAAAAGCGCAAAGAGTATTTTTTAAATCTACGGAATTTTTAAAGAAATTATCTGTAGCTTTTTCACTGTCACCGAAGCAAACTTGCCAAAGATTTTTCATTTCGCGAAAATCCCTGCTTGCAGGGTAATCTATTTTAAAATCTTTCATACACCTAAAGCTTCTTTTAAAACGGCATAGATATTATCGTTAATGGTTTCTATAGGGAGCGGCTCGCCGTCTTTTGAACACGGCACCGTTACCCACCCTTGCTTTTTTGCGGCATATAAAGCGGCCTCGCGGCATTTATGCAAAAACTCTACATTACATTCGTGAACATCTTTTTTATTTTCGTCACCCTTGTAACGCTGAGACATAAGTTTTTGAGAAACCTCTACGGGCATATCGAGAAAAATAACCTTATCCGGAGCCGGTATGCCGATTTTGTTATATTCAAAATCGACTAACCATTCTAAAAAATCATCCCACTCGGACTTATCCAACTTAGTCATTTGATAAATTGCGTTTGCGGGAGTGTATCTGTCGGCAAAAATCAGCTTGCCCTCTTTATACTCTTTGCTCCAACGCTCTGTGTATGACGCAAAGCGGTCGGCTGCGTAAAGAACAGATGTGGCGTAAGCGTTAACATCATTTGCATTTTTCCCGAAATCGCCTGCCAAGTATTTGCGGACCAATATACTTGACTCGCTCTCATAATCAGGTAATTTGATTTGTTTATATTCTATACCGTCATTTTCAAGTCTTTTGCAAATCAATTCGGTTTGAGTTGTTTTGCCGCAACCGTCAAGCCCCTCAAGGTCTATAAACATTCTATGCACCTCTGAAAGTTACAATATCTCATACTAACTCACAATAATTTACAATATAATACTATATTATCGGTAAACTGTCAAACTTTTAGTATAAATTGTAATAAACCTGTAATAATTAAAAAATCCTATAATTTCACTTTACATTTTTTCAAAATAGTGTAAAATGGTATTTCAGATAAAATTTATAGGTGGTACTTATGAAGAATATAAAAGAGCAGGCACATTTATCTGCTAAAGAAATTATCGAAAAAGCAAAGCTTACAAGCGGTCAGATACTTGTAGTAGGCTGTTCTACAAGCGAGGTTTTGGGCGATAAAATCGGTACTAACTCCTCCCCCGACACAGCAAAAGAGATATTCGGCGGAATTTATGACGCCTGCAACGAAAAAGGTGTATTTCTTGCAGCCCAATGCTGTGAGCATCTTAACAGAGCCATTATTATCGAGCGAGCGGCTGTACCTTTCTGCGAGCCTGTTAATGCAGTCCCTCAGCCAAAAGCAGGCGGCTCATTTTCAACTGTTGCTTACGGCACCTTTAAAGACCCTGTAGCCCTCGAAGAAATCAAGGCAGACGCAGGGCTTGACATTGGCTCAACACTTATAGGAATGCATCTTAAAAAAGTTGCTGTGCCTGTAAGGCTTGAAAACAATAAAATAGGCAACGCCTCTCTTACCGCCGCAAGAGTAAGACCGAAATTTATCGGCGGCGAAAGAGCCCACTACAACCAAGATTTAATGTAAGGGAGATAAAAAATGAATATTGAACTTTTAAAGCTTTTATATAAAAATGCAAAATACACACACTCACAGCTTGCAGATATGTTGGATATAAGCGAAGAAGAAGTAAAAAACGAAATCGAAACTCTTGAAAAAGACGGCTATATAAGAGGATATAAAGCAGTTATTGACTGGGACAAGGTGGAACTCCCTATGGTATCTGCAATAGTTGAGCTTAATGTTTCACCACAGGCAGGGCTGGGTTTTGAAGAAGTAGCCGAAAAGGTTATGACATACCACGAGGTTGAAAGCATATTCTTAGTATCGGGCTCTTATGACCTCAGCGTTATTGTTAAAGGCAAAACCTTACAGGATGTTTCAAGATTTGTTGCAAGAGAGCTTGCTACCATAGACGCTGTAACAGGCACATCTACTCACTTTGTAATGCGCAGATACAAGGAGTTTGATGTTGAGCTTTGCTCCGATAATGAAGATAGCAGAGGTCAGTTCCTTTATGATTGATTACAGCAAAGTTTTAAATCCTGCCGTATGTGATATTAAACCGTCAGGCATAAGAAAGTTTTTCGATATTGCCGCTACTATGGATGATGTTATATCTTTAGGTGTGGGCGAGCCTGACTTTCAAACGCCCTGGCAGATACGAAAGGCAGGTATAAACTCTTTAGAGCGCGGCAAAACGAAATACAGCGCTAACAGAGGTACTATTGAACTGCGTAGAGAAATATCAAAATTTTTAGACAGAAAATATAATATACATTACCAAGCAGAAAGCGAAATATTAGTTACCGTAGGCGGCAGTGAAGCTATAGACGGAGCCATCCGCGCTCTTGTTTCACCCGGTGACGAGGTTATTATTCCTCAACCCAGCTATGTTTGCTACGAGCCTATAACAGCGCTTTCAGGCGGTGTTCCTGTTATTATTGAAACGAAGGCAGAAAATGATTTTAAGATTACGCCCGAAGAACTAAAAAAAGCAATTTCACCTAAAACTAAAGCTCTTATATTGCCATACCCTTGCAACCCTACAGGCGCAATTCTTGAAAGAAGCGACATTGAAGCAATAAGAGATGTTTTAAAAGATACAAACATTATAGTTATTTCAGACGAGATTTACTCTGAATTGGTTTACGGAAAAAACAGACATATTTCACCTGCATCTGTTGAGGGTATGTGGGAACGCACCTTAACGGTAAACGGTTTTTCTAAATCTTTTTCTATGACGGGTTGGCGATTAGGTTATGTGTGCGGACCTAAAGAGCTTTTATCTCAAATAACAAAAATACACCAATACGCCATAATGTGTGCGCCCACAACATCACAGTACGCCGCTGTTGAGGCTCTTAAAAGCTGTGATGAAGATACCGAGTATATGCGCAGAGAATACGACAGACGCCGCAAGCTTATTGTTAACGGGTTTAACAGACTCGGCCTTACTTGCCGCGAGCCTTTGGGTGCGTTTTATTCATTCCCTTGTATTAAAAGCACGGGGCTTACAAGCGAAGAATTCTGCGAACAGCTTCTACATAAAAAGAAAGTTGCCGTAGTGCCGGGTACTGCCTTCGGTAAAGGCGGCGAAGGCTTTGTGAGAGCCTCTTACTGCTACTCTGCCGAGCATATTATAAAAGCGCTTGAACGCATTGAAGAGTTTATTGAAGAGCTTAATTCACGGCAAGAATAGAAAATCATTAAAGCATTTGTCACAGTTTGATAAGTTGTAAAATAAAATGGCCAAAAAAGATGACTCATAAAGACATCTCT
>JBJEPP010000006.1:0-4335 GCA_051881295.1 Acutalibacteraceae bacterium
CATGAATCTTTTATTTAATTCAAAAAAACTTACACACTTTTCTTGACAAAGCCTTGTTATCGGCAATAAAGATATACTAAATAAGTATAAACATAACATTTCCGAACTAATAACAGATGAATTATTAAAAGAATAACTACCTGTTTACCGGTGGTTATTCTTTTATTCAGTTATAAAAATCATACCGCCTACGGGGACTTGTACTTCTTCTATATTCTCTATAAATTCACCTAAGACTACGGTTTCACCTTTGCAGTTTACTGTTATAAAGGTTTTACCTACTGCGTTTTTAATGTAAATACTTTCGTCACCTGTAGCGTTTACAACCGTTGTTTCGCCTGTTGCGTCCACAACCTTATCGGTAAAAAGTGTGATTATGGATTTATTGTTTTTAGAGGTTTCAAACCTTGTGTATTTATACTCAGGGTGATACGGCACAAAGTCGCCGTCTAAAAGAATTTCTTTATTTTCCTGCCAAAAATCAATATAGAATTTCAATACTTTTTTATGGTCTTGGCTTAGCTTATCTACTCTGACGGATATTTGGGGCACAGAGCATAAAACAGAGGCTAACTGAAGCGCTACAGCCTCATTAGTGTCGTCTTTATGCCACATAATCATATCGGATGTAGCAGGTGTATTACCTGCGGTGAGTCTGATATCACCAATACCCAAGCGGTTTGAATACGGGTCGTCTGCACAGTCGGAAACACGCAAAAGGTTGCCGTATTGCCGTATCATAGGTCCTATATAATCTTGGCGGAATTCTATAAGAATATCGGGTTTAATCTCTTTAAGAGCGTTATATACGCCTTTCATAAGGAGGTCTAAACCATCTTCAACACTCACTGTATCTCTGCCTAAATCTTCTGTTTCGCCTAAATACTCGAAACAGTCTATAAAATCAAGCTTTAAGCCGTCTAAATTCCAATCGGTTACGGCTTTTTTATATGTATTTATAAGGTACTCTCTAACATCAGGGTAACGGGGATCAAGAATAGAAACACCCTTTTCACCGTTTCTCTCGCCTAAAAATTTATTTGAAAATGTATTGTAATGTTTAGAATACATACCAACAAAGGGTACAGAAAACCACAGCATAAGTTTCATACCTAATTTGTGAATTTCGTCCGACAGATATTTCATATCCGGTATTTTACTTGGGCACAGCTCCCAGTCACCGCAATACTTATAGCCACCCTCGCAGTTTTCTGTTTGCCAACCGTCATCTATAATAACGGTTTTAAGTCCGATTTCTGCAGATGCTTTACACTCTTTTAAAATCTCTTCTGTGGATAGTTCTTGGTGAAAACTGTACCACAACGAATCTATCGGTTCTTTAGCAGAAGCGGGAATCCTTACAGGAGTGTATCCGCAGTCCGTCTCATACCAGACAGAAACATCTTTTAACGCCTTATGGTAAGGTATATCACGCTTATCTATACGAACTGTAGTTTTATAATCCGTAATGAACGCTGTCGGAGTCACGAAAAAGAGTATTTCAATTTCTATATTTCCTGTATGTTCACAAATGCCGCTACGAATTTTTATAGGACAGGTGGCATCCGAAACGGCAGTTAAAAGCCTGTTTTGACCGCTTGCGGATATCAGCTGATGAACAGGCTGACCGCAAGCAGCTCTTGAATCTACACTCCTTTTACCGAATGTTACGCCTAAATTTCTTTTAGCGCCTAATCTGTGACCCCAAGTAGAATAAACATCTATACAAGGGATTTTATACTGTAAATAAAATGTTTCAGGAGATTTCAGTATATCGGAATGATATTTTATTTCAACAAACTCAATGCCGTTTTCTTCGTATTGATTTGTAATTTTAACTTGAGAAGAATTGTCTGTGTTAATTATATTGAATTTCATAGCTTCACCTATATTTTAAGGGGTTGTAAAAACAAAACTTTTTACAACCCCTTGTTCTTTGTTAATTATATTTCCGGAATAACTATTTCAACTTCTCTGCCAAGCTCTGCCGATTTATTGATACCGTCAATAATAGCCTGGTTATAAAGAATTTCGCTTGACGGAATAGGAGCTTCGCCGCCTTCTAATATAGCATCGCAGAATGAACGCATTTTGCGGTAGAAAAGACCCTCTTTTGTAGTTTTAAGAGGTACTTCATATTCTATTTGCTCGCCTGCAACTTCTTTATAAATCTTCATAGGTTTATTGAAAGTGCCGTTCCAACAGTCTGTTGCCGCGATTCTGAGGCCGCCCTCTGTACCTAAAATAATTGTATCGCCCGGTGAGTCAATGTTCATAGCCCAGGAAATACGGAAATCAAGAATAATATCGCCCTCAAGACGAACAAATGCTGCTGCAAAATCGTCTACATTAAAGCGTTTAGCGTCAGTAGGGTTATTGTATTTAGGGTTTGTGCCGAAGAAATTAGATGTGTAGCCTGTAACTGTAAGCGGTTTAGGATAGCCTATTGCTTTAAGAACAAGGTCTAAAGAATAGCAGCCGATGTCACCTAACGCACCTATGCCTGCAGTCTTTTTCTCGATAAATGTGCTGTTTGGAATACCGCGGCGGCGACCGCCGCCTGTTTGAATGTAGTAAACCTTACCAAGCTCGCCTGAATCAACAATCTTTTTAATCATTCTCATATTGTCATCCATACGGGGCTGGAAGCCTATGGAAAGAAGCTTACCACTCTTTTTCTCGGCTTTCATAACCTCTACAGCCTCATCAAGGGTAACTGTAAAAGGTTTTTCAAGAAGAACGTTAACGCCGTGCTCTAAAGCATAAATTGCTGTAGGAGCATGCTGAGCGTTGTATGTACAGTCAAATACAAGGTCTAAATCTTCTGCATCTATCATAGCTTTATCGTTGGGATAAAACTTAACATCTTCGATACCGAATTTTTTGCAGAACTTTTCTGCCTTACCCGGAATTAAATCTGCCGCCGCAACAACCTTAATATCAGGGAACTTAGGAAGCTCAACGGCGTATGATTCGGCAATCCAGCCTGTGCCGATAAAACCTGCTTTTAATACTTTTGTAACTGCCTTTTCCTCTACCTCTGCAGTAGGGGTAAACTGACTTAAAACTTCATCTGCCATTTATATATCCTCCGATTAGTTATTTACTGTTTTAATATAATCAATGCTCTTTTTTGCACATTCCATAGATGAAAGACCCATAGACGCCTGGTCTTGCTCAACCACTATGTAATCTGCCCCTGCTTCGTGACATGCAGAAAGGATAGCCTTAACATCCTGAACACCGTAACCAACAGGACGGAATTCAAACGGTGCTTTCTTTTCACTTGCATCGTTAGTATCGTCTTTGCCGATAAGAGCATACATATTATCGCTTTTTTGACCTACAAAGTCTTTAATATGAACTATGTGGGCTCTGCCTTTATACTTTTTAAGGTATTCGGCAGGGTTCTCGCCGCCTACATTTACCCAGCAAGTATCTATTTGAGTTTCTAAATGTTCAGCGTCAATATCTTTATACATAATATCTAAAAGATATTCGCCGTTTAATTTTTCAAATTCAAAATCATGGTTATGATAGCAAAGTGTAATGCCGTGCTTTTTCATAATCTCGCCGATTTTGTTAACATCTGCCTTAAAGCCCTCGTAACCGTCCGTACCCGGTCTGTACTCTTCACCGAGCCATGGGATAACTACGAATTTAACACCGACTTCTGCATAATATTCCGCAGTTTTTTCAGGGTCGGGTTTCATTTCGTCATAAGCCACATGAGCAGATACCGGAGTAACTTTATTTTCAGCACAAATTGCTTTAACCTCGCTTGCGGTTTTACCGAATGTGCCTGCAAATTCTACACATTCGTAACCCATTTCCGCAATTTGTTTTATTGTGTTTTCAAAATCTTTTTCCATTGCATCCCTTACGGAATACAACTGAATGCCAACCGGAAATCCAGCCATAATTATTCCCCTTTTTACCAAAAATTTATATGGTTCATTTTATAATTTTATCTGCCTAAATACAAGGCTTTGAAAAGAAAAATAGTCAACAAAATTTATTAAATTTTGTTGGTTGTTTTTAACAGTTTTAAGATTTAAAGCTTCTAACAAAAAAGAGAACGGGCACAGTAAAGCTATACGCTCTGCTGTGCCCTGAAGTTTTAATTATTTTTTTAATCAAGAAAATCTCTTAACTTTTTAGAGCGGGACGGATGACGAAGCTTGCGAAGCGCTTTAGCTTCAATTTGACGGATGCGTTCCCTTGTAACATTAAACTCTTTGCCTACTTCTTCAAGAGTTTTAGGGTTGCCGTCTTCAAGACCGTAGCGAAGGCTTAATACTCTTGCCTCTCTCGGAGTAAGAGTTTTTAAAACCT
>JBJEPP010000007.1:0-16118 GCA_051881295.1 Acutalibacteraceae bacterium
TTAAAAAATTAAATGTCGCTTAATATTTGTGGACATTTTATATTGCAATTTATATGATTTCTTAATTTTAAAAAAACTATTGTAATTATCTGTAAAATCGTATATAATTATCAAGTTATCTTTGCACATAATTGCATATAGATTATTAAAATAAAAATTTAATTAAAATTGGAGGTCCGAAAATGGGCATTGCGCAAAACCTTTTGGGTTCAGGCGACTGGGGAATGTTTGGTCTTAGCATTCTTTTTGTTGTAGGTTTGGTATTTATTATTAAGGGCGGCGATTTCTTTGTTGATGCCGCTACCTGGATGGCTGAGGTTTCAGGTATTCCGCAGTTTATAATCGGTGCTACTATAGTCAGTGTGGCAACCACATTACCCGAACTTATAGTTTCACTTATAGGTGCTAAAAACGGTTCTTTTGAAATTGCCATAGGCAACGCTGTAGGCTCGGTTACTGCGAACACCGGTCTTATAATGGCTATTTCTATTATTTGTATGCCCGGCATAATCAAGCGCAGTCAGTATGCATTCAAATCTATTTTACTTATGGTAGCAACTGCTATTCTTTACGGCGCTTCATTCTTATTCGGTGAAAAATTCTCGGTTATAGGCAGTATTCTTCTTGTTATTATATTTATTATTGCTACTGCAGAAAGCATTAAAACAGGCAAAACAGAATCAGGTGCAACAGAGAAAGTCGAATTCAAGAAAAAAGATTTACCTGTTAACATTATAAAATTCCTTGTTGGTGCCGCAGGTATCGCAGTAGGCGCTGATTTCCTTGTAGACTCTGCAACAGGCATTGCTACAAAGCTCGGCGTTTCTGAGGCTATTATTGCCGCTACTATTGTTGCTATAGGAACATCGCTTCCTGAGCTTGTTACTACAATTACCGCAGTTGTTAAAAAGCAGTCTGACCTTTCGGTTGGTAACATTATAGGCGCAAACCTTATAGATATTGCACTTATTCTTCCTGTTTGCTCACTTGTTTCGGGCGGTAATCTTTCTGCGGTTCCTCAAAACCTGTGGATAGATATTCCGGTTTGCTTAGGCCTTTCTGTAATTGCCCTTGTACCTATGCTCATAAGAAAGAAATTCTCTCGCGGTCAAGGTATTATAATGCTTGCTTGCTACATTGCTTATGTCGTAGTAATTTCATTTGTAGTTACAAGCTGGCCTGTATTCCCATTAACAGGAATTCTCGGTTAATTCGGTTATATAATAATTTAAGGTGTTGTAAGAAACGGAAGTTTCTCGCAACACCTGTTTTTTATTTGTTATAATGTTTTTTTAATTTAATATATAAATCATCCGGAATTTCTTTAACACAGCCGTGTTTAAAGCCGTATGGAAATGTGAAACTTTCTTTATCCATTTTAAAAGAGCAGTCCCCTACGCTGTTGCTTACAAAGGGCACATAACCCATTTCAAATTTTTCGCAACCGAAAAAGTCAAGCATTAAGCACCATTTGCCGTCAGGCAGTTTGTATGTTGTAGGTCCCTCATAAGAGCCGGGACTGCCGTAAGAATTCATTATATTCCAAAACGATTGGTCATCTTCGTATTTGCCGAACAATTCTTCAGATACAGCGTGCATATTTCCGCTTGGGTTTTCGGAATTTTTATAAAACAAATGGTATGTATCATTTACTTTAACTAAATGAGAATCTAAAATCTCATTATCCTTTTCAAAGAAAACCTCAGGGTATGTAAAGCTTTCAAAATCTTTTGTTTTTGTGTAATAAATCTTCATGTGAGTGTAGTTATCCTCACTGTTCGTTGAGCCGAAGTGAATAATATACTCCTTGTTTATTTCGTCAAAGAAGACCTCAGGCGCCCAAAGGCAACCGAAATCGTCTCTGCCAAAGTAGATTTGCTTTTGCTCTTCAAAGCGGATTAAATCGTCACTTTTCCACATAGTAAGATATTTACTGCCGTGGGAGTTAACATGCTTCCAGTTAACATTGTAGTTTTCATCCATAAGGTCGACTATACACAGGTCGGTTGTAATAATCACAAAACCGCCCTCGTGAAGCGGTACAAGTTCAATATCTCTGCAACCGCGTGTACCCTTTTTACTTTCTAAAACAGGCTTGCCGCCGTTAAGACTTTCAAAGTTGTAACCGTCTTCAGAAACGGCAAAGTAAACCTGCTCGCCGTCACGGGTAATTTTCTCTTTAAAATGTGCAAATATATAAGCCATAATTTACCTCACATAAAAAATAGTATCCCAACCGGGTATATAAGGGTGGTGCCTTAAATGAATTTGATAATCGGGATTTATTTCTTTCAAAAGAATAGGTAATTTAAAAATATCCTCGTTTTTGTGGTATGCAGCAATATTCATTTTAGGCCTGTATTTTTCTAAAATCTTTTTACCGCCCTCTAATATTTGCTGTTCATACCCCTCGGAATCTATTTTAATAAATGTGGGAGTCACGCCCTCGCACACACTTTTTAAAGACAATGTGGTAACGCTTGTGTTACAATCCGATACACCTTTTGTAACAACACCTAAAACCGAGGACTGCCTGCCACCGCCGCCTGAAAAAAGCGATGTGCCGTCAACATCTGTTACGGCCGCATTTAACGGTTTAAAATTCTCTAAATTATTACAGTTTTTCAGGAGCTTATTAAATGTTTTTTTATCGGGCTCGACTGCAACAATATTTTTGTAACTGCCATTTGTATATTCTAAAAACTTTTCAACAGTATCGCCCTTGAAAGCGCCTATATCAATAAATGTTTCGTTCTTTTCGAGTTGCAAAACATTTTCATAGGCCTCTCTTTCAGGGGTGGTAACCTCTTCTAAATACCGAATTTCGCCTGTGTATAAAAACTCAACATAGTTTTTATACACTTTTTTTGAAAAACCGTCTTCCAACAAAGAATATGCTTTTATAATTTCTTCTTCATGAGATTTTGCAAATGCTTCATCAAAAATATCAGTACCGCAAACCTGTACTGACGGCACTAAAACCTTATGGTTTTGTGAAATATTTTTAATATTCTCTAAAACCTCGGGTCTGTTAGAGCCGAAAGCAATTACAACAATAAATTCTTTTAACTCTTCTTCAAAATATTCTATGGGGTGAACTTTATATCCTCTGAATTCACGGTCACGGACAAAACCGCTGCTTACCATAATGCCGTGAATATTTATGCCGAATTTTATAAAATTATCTAAAATTTTATCGGCGCCGTTTCCTGTGCCGTACATAACAATAGGCAAATCAGTATTTTTAAGATATTGCCACACAGAGGGCTTGTTCAAACCTTTCACCTCTTTAAAATTCATAAAGTTATGCGTCAGCAGGCCGTCAGCCGTAAACTTTCTTCGCTATATCCGCACTTTGCTTCGCGTCTTTTGCGTAGTAATCCGCACCGATTTTTTCTGTATATTCGGGAGTTAAAACTGCACCGCCTAACATAATTTTGCAATCTGCTTTTGCTTCTTTTAAAATTTTCACCGTTTCTGCCATACTCGGAAGTGTAGTAGTCATTAAAGCAGAAAGACCTACAAGCTTTGCTCCGCTTTCTCTTTGAGCCTTTAAAACATCCGTAGGCTCAACATCTTTGCCAAGGTCAATTACTTCAAAGCCGTAATTTTCTAAAACCGTTTTAACTATATTCTTGCCTATATCGTGAACATCGCCTTTAACAGTTGCAAGCACTACCTTACCTTTGCTCTGAGCAGAGGTGTTTTTCTTTTTCATTTCTGCTTTTATAACATCAAAGCAAAGTCCCGAAGCATCAGCAGAGCGAATAAGCTGAGGCAAAAAGATTTTGTTGCTTTCAAAATCTATGCCCACCTTGTCAAGTGCGGGAATAAGTCTGTTGTTTATAATATCCTCAGCACTTTCGGTTAAAAGGAGTTTTTTAGTTTCTTCTGCGGCCTTAGTGCCAAGACCTTTTAAAATCATTTCTTCTAAGGTCACTTCTTTAGACGCAGATACATTCCCCGTTACACCGTTAAACGCTTCTATAAACTCCACAGCGCCTTTATCAAATCCTCTTAATACTCTGAATGCTCTTACAGCACCTGTCATAATTTGAGAATTGGGGTTAATAATCGGTAAATCCAAGCCGTTTTCAAGCGCCATTGTTACAAACGCAGTATTTACGGTTTCACGGCTCGGTAACCCGAAGGATATATTTGAAACGCCCAGAGCGGTTTTAACACCGAGCTTTTCTTTAACGGTTTTCAGTGCAGAGAGCGTTACGGCAGGGGCTTCTTCGTTTGCGCTGACGGTCATGGTAAGGCAGTCGATTATAATATCGCTTTTCGGAATACCCAATTCTTCCGCACGGGTAATGATTTTTTCTGCAATTTTAACTCTTTCTTCTGCTGTTTCGGGTATGCCGTTTTCGTCAAGAGTTAAGCCTATTACCATTGCACCGTATTTTTTGGCAAGGGGCAACACTGATTGTAAAGATTTTTCTTCGCCGTTAACCGAGTTAATTATGGCTTTGCCTGTGTATGTTCTTAAAGCATTCTCTAAAACTTCGGGTGAATTAGAGTCAAGCTGGAGAGGAACAGAAACAGAGCCTTGAAGACTTGACACAACCTTGCACATCATTTCTTTTTCATCTATTTCGCTGTGTCCTACATTGACATCAAGAATTTCGGCACCCGCGGATATTTGAGAAATTCCCTCGCCTAAAATATAATCCAGGTCGTTATTTTCTAAGGCTTCTTTGAATTTTCTTTTGCCTGTCGGGTTAATTCTTTCGCCTATAATTCTCGGAGCTGCAAGGTTTAAAGCATAGCCCATACCGCAAATAACATTTCGGTCAACCTGAGGCTTTTCTTTAACTTCTGTTTTGTCTAAAGCTGATTTTAATTCTTTAATATATTCGGGACTTGTACCGCAACAGCCCCCTAAAATCACAACGCCTTTTTCGTAAAATTCAGCCATCAGCCGAGAAAATTCTTCGGTTTCCATAGAGTATTTACCTGTATAAACATCAGGCAGCCCTGCATTTGGCTTTACAATAACAGGCACAGTAGAATATTTTAAAAATTCCTCTACAACATGTAATAACTTATCGGGACCTAAAGAGCAGTTAAGACCGACTGCATCTGCGCCGATAGAAGTAAGTGTAACCGCCGCCGCAGACGCACTGCTGCCCGTCATGGTTTTGCCGTTTTCGTCAAAAGAAAGCGTAACCGTTACAGGCAGATTTGTATTTTCTTTTGATGCCAAAAGTGCAATACGAGCCTCACGCAAATCGGTAAAGGTTTCAAGGCAAATAAGGTCACAGCCTGCTTTTTCACCGCAGATTGCCGCTTCTTTAAAAGCCTCGTAGCATTCTGAAAATGTCATATCCCCCGCAGGAGAAAGAAGTCTGCCTGTGGTACTCATATCGAGAGCCACTAATGTATCAGTACCCTTTACGGCGTCTTTTGCTAATTTCACAGCAGTAAAAACAGTTTCTTCAACAGAGTGAGCGCCCTCTAACTTATATCTGTTAGCGCTGAAAGTATCGGCTAAAATAACATCGCTGCCGGCTTCTGCATAAGCTTTGTGAATATCAGTAACCCACTCCGGATGGTCAAAAACCGCACTTGCACTGTTTTCGCTCATTTTAAGACCTTTTTTTATAAGCTCGGTGCCGAAGCCCCCGTCAAGAAGTATATATTTTTTTGATTTTAACAATTCGTAAAATGTCATAATGCACCTCGAAACAAAAACTATTTGAATTTTACCATAACAAGACTTAATTTTCAATATTCGCAAGTAGATTTTCTGTTTTCTTTGAATTGACATATAACATTTTATGTGTTAAAATAAATGAGCATTTGCACCCGTGGCGAAACTGGCAGACGCGTATGGTTCAGGTCCATATGAAAGCAATTTCATGCAGGTTCAAGTCCTGTCGGGTGCACCAGCAAAAAAATCTCTTTTGTCCTACGGACAAAGGAGATTTTTTTGAGTGATGCGTTCCTTACGGAACGTGATGCGGCTTCGCTTGTGATGCACGCCTTCGGCGCGTATGCAGAACGCATCGCATCACCTATCATAGCGCAGCGACATCACTTATCACTTGTTTCCAAAGAGTTTTTTTATAATTTGAAAAAATGAATTTTTTTGAGTGATGCGTTTCTTGCAGAGCGAGTGAAATATTACTTCGTAATGTGAAATACGCTTCGCGTATGAAATATGCCTGCGGCATGTGAAAGAACGAATTTTATTTCACATCGCGTTAGCGATATTTCATTGGCTGTCTGTTACTTTTTGCATAAAAAACACGGATTTACTGTGACTGATACGAAACTAAACCGTGGTACAATAAGGTATGTTTGCGAGTACACAAAAAAGATTAATAACACTTGATAAATCTCTTGATTTGTGGTAAGATAATAAGTAAGATAATAAGTAAGTTAGGAGCAAATTAAATGTCTTATACACCGCCGTATCAGATAACGGATAAGATATTATCGTTTGTTGCTGATATTTCAGAAAAAATCGGAAAAATTACCGAGCGTACAAATTTGGATTCAAAACCGCATTTGCGTAAAAATAATAAAATCAAGTCCATTCATTCCTCCCTTGCCATTGAGGCAAATTCCTTGTCTTTAGACGAAGTGAGAGATGTAATTAACGGACGCACGGTTATGGGAAGGCAAAAGGAAATACAAGAGGTCAAAAACGCTTATGCGGCTTATGAGGAAATCGGGCGTTTCGATATATACAGCATAGAAGCTCTCAAGCGCCTGCACGGTATTATGACAAAGTGTACCGTAGAGGAAAGCGGCAGCTTCCGCAGAGGCGAGGAAGGCGTTTTTAACGGTGATAAATGTATATTTATGGCACCGCCTGCAAGCCTTGTGCCGGAGCAAATGCAAAGCTTGTTTGACTGGATGAACAAAGCGAAAGATACCGTTCACCCTTTAATTCTTGCCGCGGTATTTCATTATGAATTTGTTTTTATTCATCCTTTTGCAGACGGTAACGGCAGAATAGCAAGACTTTGGCATACAGCAATTTTGACGGCTTGGAAGCCGATGTTTGAATTTATCCCGATAGAAAGTCAAATTGAAAAATTTCAGGACGGTTATTATAACGAAATAGCCAGGTGTCATACAGACGGTGAAAGTACTGTCTTCATCGAGTTTATTTTAGAGCAAATCAGCACCGTGCTTAATGAAATTTTAAACTCGGCAAAATACTCATCTGACAATCTTTCGGAATATGTCAAAAGGCTGCTGACCGTTATGGAATACGACACGCCGTATACGGCAAACGCTATTTTGTATTTATTGAATTTAAAATCAAAAGAAACGCTCCGTAAGAATTATCTGAATCCTGCAATCGAAAACGGCCTTGTTAAAATGACCCTGCCCGATAAGCCGAACAGCAGAAATCAGAGATATATTAAGATTTGAAAAGGATGTATAATATGGCAAACAGATGGACATTAAATGAAGAACACTTGAATGTTGATAAATATTTACGAGCTTGTGTAAATTTATACGGCTATGTAACACCTCGACAGTTTCTTAAATTGTATAACCGATACAACACGCCGAAAATCAATAAAGAAAAATATTTACTTTGGTCCGAAAAACTTCAAAGACACTCCTATGAGTATTACACGATTTACAGTAATGCGGTTGTATGCTCAAGAGTTCCTGACGAAAAAATTGATGAAATTTTATACTACCAAAAAGGGAAAAAATACTATGACCCTACAAAGGAAGAATTGTTAAAGTATGCTAATCCTTCCTACTACGAGAAAAATGAATATACAGAAGATTTGCGTAATTTTTTAGTGCATAATATGAAGATTAACATGATGGTTGCCGAGGGCTTTATTTCAAAGCTTTCTTGGTTAATAAGAATAGAAGCACCAATTCAGTCTCAGAACGATTTAATGGAGAACTGCGGTATTATTCCAAAGGATATAAACCAATCTAACGAATTGATTATGAGATGGGAAAATTTAAGCAATAACACCCGTAAATGGGCAAATTGCGGATACACGCCACAGGAATTACTCAAAATCGGCGGTTTTCCCCATTTATAAACATTAACCCCACCGATTCAAGAATTGCGAAACGGTGGGGGTTTTTATAATTATTTCTCATCATCAAATTTTAACAAAATTCAAGCAGTAAATCGGGATAAAATCATTTAGTCATTTTTTCTTGTTTAACTTTTTTGTCTATTACATGGCGGGACGCAAGCTCGTTCATAATATCCTCAATAGAAATGCCCATTTCTATCATAAGCACCATTACATGGTAATAAAGGTCGGCAATTTCATATATTGTTTCTTTTTTGTCATCTGCCTTGCCGGCTATAATAACCTCGGTACATTCTTCGCCGACTTTTTTAAGTATTTTATCTATGCCCTTTTCAAAAAGATATGTAGTATAAGAACCTTCTTTTTTCTCGGTTTTTCTGCCTTTTATAAGGTCAAAAAGTACTTCTGCGGAAAATTCGTGGCGTTCGTCACTTTCAAAAACGGGTTTAGTAAAGCAAGAGTCACTGCCTGTGTGGCAAGCAGGGCCGTCTTTCTCAACTAAAACCACAAGAGCATCGTTGTCGCAGTCGGCGGTAATTGAAACAATGTGCTGATAATTTCCGCTTGTTTCACCCTTTAACCAAAGCTCGTTTCTTGAACGGCTGTAAAAACAGGTAAGCTCCTTTTCCATAGAAATTTTAAGGCTTTCTTTATTCATATAAGCAAGGGTTAAAACCTTTTTGCTGACGCTGTCCACAACAACAGCCGGTATTAAACCGTTTTGGTCAAACTTTAAATCTTCAATTTTAATCATATAATTTTCACCTATATTCTTACTGATATTCCGTTTTGTTTAAGTAATTTTTTAAGGTCTTTAATTTCAACCTCTTTATAATGGAAGATAGAAGCCGCAAGTCCTGCGTCAACCTTAGGCAGAGCTTTAAATAAATCAACAAAATCTTCTGCCTTACCTGCGCCGCCCGAGGCGATTACAGGAACATTTACAGCCTCGCACACCGCATTTAACATTTCAAGGTCAAAGCCGTTTTTTACACCGTCTGTATCAATGGAGTTCAGCACAACCTCGCCTGCGCCGTTATCTACACACCTTTTAATCCAAGATACAGCCTCCATACCCGTGTTTTCTCTGCCGCCTTTTGCGAAAACTCTGAAAACGCCGTCTACACGCTTTACATCTGCCGAGATAACAACGCATTGGTCGCCGTAGCACTTTGCCGCCTCGTAAATAAGGTCGGGGTTTTTAATTGCACCCGAATTCACGCTGACTTTATCAGCACCGCATTTTAACACCCTGTCAAAATCCTCAAGAGTATTTATACCGCCGCCGACAGTAAGCGGAATAAAAATAGTGCTTGCAACCTCTTTTAAAATATCGGTAAATATACCTCTGTTTTCGGCTGACGCGGTTATGTCATAAAACACAAGCTCATCAGCACCGTTGTCGCTGTAATACCTTGCAAAATCTATCGGTGAAGAAATTTCTGTTATTCCCTCAAAATTTTTGCCTTTAACAACCTTGCCGTTTCTTACATCAAGGCAAGGAATAATTCTTTTTGTAATCATTTTGCCACCGCTATCGCTTCACTTAAATTTACGGCACCTGTGTAATATGCTTTGCCTATTATGGCGCCGTACAGGTCAAGTTTTCTTAAATTTTTAACATCTTCAACAGAAGATACACCGCCTGACGCGGTTATATTCATATTAAAGTTTGAGCTTAGTTCTTTATATAAATCAAGGTTAGTGCCTTTCATAGCGCCGTCCTTTGAAATATCCGTACATATTAAATACTTAACACCCAACTCCTGAATTTTTTTGCAAAAATCAAAAAGAGTAAAGCTTGATTTTTCAAGCCAGCCCTTAATTGCCACAAAGCCGTCTTTAATATCAACGCCTACGGCAATTTTTTCGCCGTATTTACTTATTGCCTCTTTTAAAAATTCGGGGTCGGTAACAGCCGCCGTGCCGATAATTACCCTATCAACGCCTATATCGAAATATTTTCGGACCGTTTCTGTATTTCTTATACCGCCGCCGATTTCAACGAAAAGACCGCCTTCGTCAACAATTCTTTTTACGGTGTTAAAATTATCGGTAGTGCCGTGCTTTGCACCGTCAAGGTCTACAAGATGCAAAAACTCTGCACCCGCTTTTTTAAAATCTTTAACAACATTTACGGGGTCATCGTTATAAACTGTTTTTTTCTTGTAATCGCCCTTTAAAAGTCTTACCGCCTTGCCGTCTATCAGGTCTATGGCAGGGAATATATTCATATTTCTTCCTCCTGAATATCGCAAAACGCCTTTAAAATTTTAAGACCGACACGACCGCTTTTTTCAGGGTGAAACTGACAGCCGTAAACATTCCCCTTGCTTACCGCCGCGGTTAATTCTGCTCCGTAATCTGTAACGGCAATTACGCTGTCGTCACAGTTTGCCCCGTAAAAGGAATGAACAAAATAAACAAAGTCGCCGTCATTTATGTACTTGAAAATTTTGCTCTTTTTCTCGGTAAATTTCAGTGAATTCCAACCAATGTGGGGAATTTTTAAATTTTCGGGTATAACATCTGCTATAGGCTCTATGCTGCCCTTTACTAACCCTAAGCCCTCGTATTCGCCGTATTCGTAGCTTTTATCAAAAAGCAACTGCATACCGAGGCATATTCCCAACACCTCTTTGCCGTTATTTGCTTCATCTATAATAATCTTATCGAGCCCTGTATTTCTGAGCTTTTCGGCGGCGTCACCGAATGCGCCCACACCCGGCAAGATAATTTTATCGGCTTTTTTTATTTCTTCCTCTTCGCCTGTTATAATTGCCGGAACACCGATTGATTTTAAAGATGATACCAAAGAAAACAAGTTGCCTACACCGTAATCTACAATAGCAACCATTATAACATCCCCTTTGTAGACGGAATTTCATCCTTGTATTTTTCTTCTATTTTTACGGCGTCTTTAATACTGCGGGCAACGCTTTTGAAGATACCCTCAATAATGTGGTGAGAATTTGTGCCGTCAAGTTGTTTTATATGTAAAGTGCTTTCGCTGTTTCTGACAAACGCCAACCAAAACTCCTCAACAAGCTCCGTATCAAAACCGCCTACCTTTTGTGCAGGAATGTCTGCCGTAAATCTGAGACAACCTCTGCCCGAAAAATCAACAGCAGATAAAATCAAGGCTTCGTCCATTGGCAAAAGCGTACTGCCGTATCTGACAATACCTCTTTTTTCGCCGAGAGCTTCTTTAAATGCTAATCCGAGACAAATGCCTATATCTTCTGTTGTGTGGTGATAATCAACCTCTGTATCGCCGTCACAGCGAAGAACTATATCAAATCTGCCGTGTTTTGCAAAAAGAGTCAGCATGTGGTCGAGAAAACCGCAACCGCTTGAAATATCGCTGTTTCCCGTGCCGTCTGCATTAAGCTTTAAATATATTTTTGTTTCGCCGGTATTTCTGTTTATTTCAGCCGTTCTCATTATGCTTCCTCCAATACTTCTTTAATCTTTTCTGTAAGTATTTCCATTTGCTGTTTACTGCCGATAGTAATTCTGTTGTAATCCGCTATTTTTTCTTTGTCAAAATGGCGAATCAGAACACCTTTTTCCTTTAACTTTAAGTAAAGCTCTTTACCGCTTATGCGGTTATGCTTAACGAATATAAAGTTTGCTACGGAATTTGTACAGCTAAACCCCAAGGATTTTAATTCATTTACCGTAAATTCACGGTTTTTTATGATTTCTTTGCAGTTTTTCGCTGTGTAATCGGGGTCATCTAAAACCCCTAAGCCGGACGCCATAGTCATTGTGTTAATGTTATATGGGTTTGTAGAGTATTTAACTGTGTTAAGGTCTCGGATAATCTCTTCTGACGCAACACCGAAGCCCAACCTTGCGCCTGCCATAGAGCGTGACTTTGAAAATGTTTGCGTTACTAAAAGATTATCGTATTTTTTTATAAGCGGTATTGCGCTTTCACCGCCGAAATCAACATAGGCCTCGTCTATAACAACAACATTATGAGGGTTTGTTTTAAGTATTTTTTCAATACCGTCTAAAGGTACCGTAATACCCGTGGGGGCATTGGGATTTGCTATAAAAATATTTTTGTTTATTCCGCAGTAATCATCAATGTTAATTGAAAAATCATTGGTAAGCGGTATTTCTTTATAGGGAACATTGTTTATATCTGCAAAAACGGGATAAAAGCCGTAGGTAATGTCAGGGAATACCGCTTCTGTTTTATCGTCACAAAAAGCAATAAAAGCAAAATTCAATATTTCATCGGAGCCGTTTGTAACAAGGACTTCTTTCGGTGATACACCGCACATTTCTGCAATTTTTTCGGTAAGCTCTTTACACTCCGGATCGGGATATAAATTCAACTTTTCTACCGCTTTAGCGGTATATTCCAAGGCTTTTTTTGAAGGAGGAAAAGGCGACTCGTTTGTATTGAGTTTTGTATATTTCATATCCTTTGGCTGTTCACCGGGTGTGTAAGGAACAAGATTTTTTCTTCTTTCGCTTAAAAATCTGCTCATTTGTTATCCTCCAAACGAATAACAGCACTTTTGGCATGTGCGGTAAGTCCCTCTTTTTTTGCAAAGAAAGCCACATCCTCTGCAACCTTTCCTAAAGCCTCTTTAGTATAATATGTATACTGCGTTTTCTTTACGAAATCATCAACGGAGAGAGGACTGGAAAACTTTGCGGTACCGCTTGTAGGCAGCGTGTGGTTAGGTCCTGCAAAATAATCGCCCAATGCCTCAGGACAGTTTTTACCCATAAATACAGAACCTGCGTGGCGGATAGAGTCAAGGTAATCAAATGGATTATCTACGCATAATTCCAAATGCTCAGGTGCGATTTCGTTTGCTATATCAATAGCCACCTTTAAATCATCTGCAACTATGATTTTGCCGTTGTTATCAATAGACGCTCTTGCAATTTCGTGCCTTGCAAGCTCAGGAATCTGTACTTCAAGCTCAGCCTGAACTGCTTTTGCAAGGTCTTTTGAATCCGTAACCAGAACGGCGCTTGCCATTTTGTCGTGTTCTGCCTGAGAGAGCAGGTCTGCCGCAACAAATTTCGGGTTACAGGTGCCGTCTGCAACAATTAAAATTTCACTTGGACCTGCAATCATATCAATAGAAACAACGCCAAAAACCTGTTTTTTAGCCTCAGCAACAAAGGCATTGCCCGGTCCTACGATTTTGTGAACGGCAGGAATACTTTCTGTGCCGTAAGCAAGAGCCGCAACAGCCTGAGCGCCGCCGACTTTAAAGATTTTGTCTACACCGGCAATTTTAGCCGCCGCTAAAATAACAGGGTTAACCTTGCCGTTTTTATCGGGCGGAGTTACCATTACAACCTCTTTACAGCCTGCAATCTTTGCAGGGATAGAATCCATAAGAACTGTTGACGGGTACGCGGCAGTACCGCCGGGAACATAAAGGCCCACCTTATCAATAGGTATAACCTTTTGACCGATAACTACACCCTCATTTTCATTAATAATAAAGCTGTTTCTTTTTTGCTTCTCATGAAAGGCAACAATATTTTCTTTTGCCTTTTTAATGATTTCAATAAATCTGCCGTCAACTAAAGAAAAAGCCTCGTCAATTTCATCTTCGGTAACGGCTAACGAAGCAAGCTTTGCCTTGTCAAATTTTTCGCAGTATTCAAAAAGAGCCTTGTCGCCGTTTTTTCTTACATTTGCTATAATCTCGGTAACAATACCCTCTACACTGACTAAATCCTCACATCTTGCAAAAATTTCGCTGTTGCTTACCTCGTTATAATTTAAAATCTTAATCATTTTAACGCCTCCACCTGAGAACTGAGTTCGCTTTTAAGTTTTTCTATTGCCTCGCTTTTAAATTTAAACGAAGTTTTATTCGCAATAAGCCTTGCGCTTATAGGCACAACTGTTTCTATAACCTCTAAATCGTTTTCTTTAAGGGTAGTGCCTGTTTCTACAATATCCACTATTACATCTGAAAGCCCTAAAATAGGCGCGATTTCTATTGAGCCGTTAAGGTGAATAATATCAATATCTCTGCCAACGGAGGAATAGTAGTTTTGGGCTATATTTACAAACTTTGTTGCAACCTTTAAGGTCCTTTGATTACTGTATCTGAAGCCTTTTTTAGCGGCGACAGCCATTTTGCATTTGCCTGTATTAAGGTCTAAAAGCTCGTAAATATCAGGGTTATATTCTAAAATAATATCTTTACCCGCAACGCCTACATCGGCAACGCCTCTTTCAACATAAATAGGCACATCGGAGGGTTTAACCCAAAAGTACCTGACCCCTGTTTCTTCATTTTCAAAAATGAGCTTGCGGTTCTGCTCTTTTATAGATGGACATTCAAAGCCTGCTTTTTCAAACATTGCATAAACCTTTTCACCCAATCTGCCTTTTGGCAGAGCAACATTAAGCATTGTTTTCAATGATTTCCACCTCGCCGTTTTGGAATCTTATAAGCTGACGGTATGTGAGCTTATCGGGAATAACTCTTTGTGCCGATACGCGGTTGCCTTTAGAAATTAAATCTTCGGTTAGGTTTTTAAGCGCCTTAACATCGGTTGTATCGTCATACAAAATAATAATATCCTGTTCAAATTTTTCGCCCTCTGTCTTTAAATTATCCAGCATATCAAGGTATACCGCAAAGCCTATTGCGCCAGATTTTTTTGACATTTTCTTCATAAGGCAGTCATATTGTCCGCCCGATAGCACACTGTTGGGGATTTTTTCAATAAAGCCTTTAAACACAATTCCGTTATAGTATTTTGTATCGCTTACAACAGAAAAATCAATTTGAAGCATATCTCTGATTTCTTTGTCTTCTATAAGATTTAAAACATTTTCAAACTGATTAAAAGCCGCAATATATTCGGCGTTGTCGCTTAAAGCCTTTAATTTCGGCAAAACATCATCAACACTGCCGTAAATTGAAATAATGCTTTTAATAAGCTCTGTTGTGCGACTGTCTATTGCATTTTCCGTGCATAGCTTTACAAGCTCGTGTTCGTTTTTACTTTCAATGCATTTAATGATTTCACTTCTCAGGTCCAAAGAAATATTTGCAGACTCTAAAACAGCCGAAAGTATGCCTAAATGCGAAATGCTTAAAACCGAATTTTCGCAAATTGTTTTTAAACTTTTACCCGCAAGAGCTATAACCTCGCTGATGCAGTAACCGTCAATATCGCCTATACATTCAAGGCCAACCTGCATTATTTCTTTAAAGGTTTTAGTTCCTTCAGACACACGGTATACATTTTCGTTGTAATACAGCTTTTCAACATATCCTTTTGTATCTTTGCTGTTTTTTATTATAGATAAGGTAACATCAGGCTTTAAAGCCATAAGTCTGCCGTTAGTATCGGTAAAAGTAATTACACTGTCAGAAATAAGGAAGTCTTTGTTTTTAACATAAAGGTCGTATTCTTCAAATTTATTCATTTTGTATTGAGAATACCCGTATTTGCTGTATAAAGAGCGTAACTCAAAAACAACCTTTTCTTCATATTCAAGGGTTAAATCGGTAATGCTCATTTATTTCTCCTTTTTAAGACTGTCTATAGCTCTGCGATAACCGCCGCTGCCGTATTTAAGGCACTTACTTACCCTGCCGATGGTAGCGGTGCTTACGCCTACATCGTTTGATATTTGCTGATAATTTAATCCTTTATCAAGCAAAACGGCAGTATCTAACCTTTGCGCCATATCCTGCAACTCTTTTATAGTGCAAATATCTTCAAAATATGAGTAACATTCGTCAAGTGTTTCAAGATTTAAAATTGTTTTAAATAATCTGTCAATAGATTCTGAATGTAAATTCATTACAGTTACACCTCTTTTTGATTTGTTTACTATATTAACACTTTACTTTACTAAAGTCAAGCGATTTGTATAGGTTTTTTGTAAAAATAAGTATTGGCAACTGCAAAAAAACTATTAAAAAAACAAAAAACTTGAAAAAATGTGTTGACAAATCAAGTTTTCAATGGTATATTATATAAGCACTTGCGAGAGTGGCGGAATCGGCAGACGCGCACGTTTGAGGGGCGTGTGGTAATCCCGTACGGGTTCAAGTCCCGTCTCTCGCACCA
>JBJEPP010000008.1:0-5206 GCA_051881295.1 Acutalibacteraceae bacterium
ATTTCGGTATGGCTCACTGCGTTCGCATATAATTTAATGTGCTTGCAGAGATAAAAACAGCTTTACTTTTTTAAATAAAATCAAAACAGATAGTAATTCAAGTTTTAATTTGCTTGAACCCACTATCTGTTCTTTTTTTTAGTTAGAAAAGAAAAACATTTGTTTTCACAGCTCGACTTATGATGTCGCGAAGCGACTGTAGAGCTCCTAAATTTTTCATTTTTCATTCTTCATTTTTCATTTTCATAGATATATCAAATGCCGCAACCGAATGAGTCAAAGCACCTATTGAGAGAATATCTACACCTATTTCGCTGACGCTTCTTATTCTTTCTTTTGTAAGGTTGCCCGATGCTTCTAAAAGAGCCTTGCCGTTTACAATTTCAACGGCTTTTTTCATAGTGTCGTTATCCATATTATCAAGCATAATAATATCTGCACCGGCATTTAAGGCTTCTTCTACCTCTGCTAAGGTTCTTGTTTCAACCTCGATTTTTACCGTATGGCCGATTTTTTCACGAAGCGCCTTTACTGCAGGAGTAATACCGCCTTTTGCGTCAATATGGTTATCTTTAAGCATAGCGCAGTCAGAAAGATTGTATCTGTGATTTCTGCCGCCGCCGCAGGTAACAGCATATTTCTGAAGTGTTCTGAGCCCCGGTAAGGTTTTTCGGGTATCGGCAATAGCAGCCCTTGTACCCTCTGTTTCTTTTACACATTCATTTGTTAGCGTAGCAATACCGCTCATGTGCTGAAGCAGATTAAGAGCAGTTCTCTCGCCTTTTAAAAGGCATACCGTTTTACCCTTAAACTCTGCGATTATGTCGCCTTTTTGCACCTTGTCGCCATCGTGTTTATGTAAAGTGTATTCGAATGTACCGTCTAAAAGCTGAAATACACGCATTGCAACATCAATACCGCAAAGAATACCCTCTGCCTTAGCAACAAAGTAGCTTTCGCTGACATGATTTTCATCTAAAAGGTAATCTGTAGCAACATCAATGTAGTTAATATCCTCCGATATTGCATTTTTAATTAAATCGTCAACATAAAACTGTGGTAAAATCATCTATCCTGCTCCTTTAAAATTATATAAGCGACCGTAGCAAGCGACAAAGCCTCGCAATAGTCTTCATTCATTGCAAATTTTCCGTTTTTAAGTCTGTTTAAAATGTTTTCAATCCGCTTTTTGCCCTCGCGGATTGCTTTTTCGTCGGGCATAACAAAATATGCTTTTTGAAGAATTTCCCGTATTTCGGTACGGGTACCTTTAGGAACGGGAGCGCCGCTGTGGTCTGCAGGCTCGTCCGCATCAGGTACAGAAACCTTGTAGAAGCCTGCCTCAATACATCTCGTAATATCTTCTGCGGCTTTTCTGCCGAAAACAAGAGCCTCTAAAAGAGAATTGCTTGCAAGTCTGTTTTTGCCGTGTACACCTGTGCAAGAGCATTCGCCTGCCGCATATAATCTTGGTAAAGTTGTTCTTGAGTTTAAATCAACCTCAATACCGCCCATAAGGTAATGCTGACACGGAAAAACCGGTATTAAATCTTTTGAAATATCAACACCCTGCTTTAAACAGCCCTCATAAATTCCCGGAAATCTGTTTTTTAAATATTCCTCACCTTTGTAACGGATATCAAGATAAAAGTTATTGTTACCAAGCCGCCTTGATTCCATAATAATTGCACGGGAAACAACATCCCGAGGAGCAAGCTCAAGCCGTTCATCATAACGGTCCATAAATCGCTCTTTATTGCCGTTCAAAAGGTATGCACCCTCGCCGCGGACTGCTTCACTTATTAAAAACTGCTCGCGGTTAGGTCCGTTAAAAGCCGTGGGGTGAAACTGAACATAGCTTAAATTTTTGATTTTTGCGCCCATTTCGTAAGCAATACGAATACCGTCACCTGTTGCAACAGACGGGTTTGTGGTATATGTATAAACTCTGCCGATGCCGCCTGAAGCCATAAGGCAATAATCCGCGTAAACCGTTTTAAAATTTTCACCGCTCATTATCTCCATTTTAAAACCGTTTTTAATTCGTGACATTGTAGTAACCATTGTTTCATCGGCAATAGTTACATTGGGGAGTTTTTCAACGGCTAAAAGGAGCTTGTCTACAAGCTCTTTGCCCGAAGTATCTTTATGGTGAACAATTCTGCGTCTGCAATGGCCGCCCTCAAGTGTTTTTATAAGCTCACCGTTTTCATCTCTATCGTATTCAACACCGTATTCGATGGTTTTTAAAACATCGGCAGGACCCTCATGAACTAACTGAGTAACCGCATCAAGGTCGTTTGCCCTGCCCCCTGCAATTAAAGTATCTTCAATATGCAGGTCATAGCTGTCATTAACCGTATCTAAAACACAGGCAACACCGCCTTGGGCTAAAGAGCTGTTTGATTGGTGCCTTTCTTTTTTAGAGAGCATTAAAATATCAACATTCTGAGGAAAGTTCAGAGCTGCGAAAAGCCCCGCAACACCGCTGCCGACTATAACAACGCTGTATTGTCTGTTTAATTCATTCAGGTTCATATTATCCCAACTCCAGCATACGCTCAATACTTCTGAGTGCTTTTTTTCTTAAATCTTCAGGTAATTCTACCGCTTCGCCGCCTGTGCCTAAAACTGCGTTATAAACATCCTGCAAGGTTATTTTTTTCATATCTTCACAAGAAAGCTTTTCAGGTGAAAGTTGAATAAATCTTTCGCCGTTTTCTTCGTGAAGCGCCAAATAATCTACTACACCGCGCTCTGTGCCAATAATAACCTCGCCTTCTGTTTCTTTAGCAAATTTAATAATTTCAGAGGTAGCGCCTACCATATCGGCAAGCTCCACAACCTCTTTAGGCGACTCAGGGTGAACTGCAAATTTTGCCCCAGGGTGTTCTTTTTTACACGCTAAAACATCTTCTCTGGTAAGCTGAGCATGAACAGGACAAAACCCCTCCCACAGAATAATATTTTTATAAGGCAAACTCTTTTTTACATAAGAGCCTAAGTGTTTGTCGGGAATAAAAAGAATATTATCTGACTTAAGTTTGTTTACGATTTTAACAGCGGAGGAGCTTGTAACACATACATCGCACTCTGCTTTCAGAGCCGCTGTAGTGTTAATGTAAGCAACAACCTCTGTATCCGGATTTTCTTTTTTAAATTCTCTGACTCTTTCAGGTGCGATTTGCTCCGCCATAGGGCATGTAGCAGTATCTACAGGCAAAACTGTTTCTGTTTCGGGCGAAAGAATTTTAACGCTTTCTGCCATAAAACGAACGCCGCACATTATAACTCTTTTAGCCTCAAGCTCTTTTGCCTTTTTGCTCAAATAAAAGCTGTCGCCGGTAACATCGGCTATGTCAATAATATCCGGATGTTGATAAGTGTGGGCAAGAATAACCGTGTCACGCTCTTTTTTAGCCTCAATTATTTTATTTTTAAGTTCCTGATTTGTCATAATATTTATACGCTCCGAAAAACTATGGTTTTGTAATATAATCTCATCAGCGAAACGCCGTTCAACGCTGTCGGCTGCGGGCTAATATACCAATTCATTATAATTATACCACTAAATCTTTCTATTACAAGTAAAATTTTTGGAAACAGAAGAATTGCAAAAAGCGAAAATATGTGATATATTTATCATATATTATTTTTGGAGGTGCAAAGTGAAAAGAACTGTACTCTTATTGCTTATTCTAAGCGTGTGCTTTTGCCTTTGCGCTTGCAGTAAAAATACAACTGCAAGCGAAACAACCCAGCTTACTGCAACACCTTCAGAAAATGAAATTGTTACCGAAGATACCGTGACTTATGAAACAGACGCCGTAACGGAATATATAACTCAATCGGAAGAAACTGCCGTAATCAAAGATAAGGTCCAAAACAACTCCGCTACTGCGGCCGAAACTGTTACAGAAACTGCCACGGCAAGTAAATACAAGCGAACAGGTAAAATGAAATTTTCTGACAGCGAAAAGAACAAATATTTAAGCGCTGTTGCCGAAAAATACAGCCTTGAGCCTAAAAATCTTGTTGCTGTTTACACCGTGCCTGACAATGACGGCAACCTGGTTTTAGAATTCAGCGGCACAGGCGGTTTAGGCGGCAAGCCTTTAAGAAACGCGGCCACGCTTGTTAATATCTACACCGTAGACAAAGATTTAAACTCAAAAAAGGCAAGCCGAATACCTGCTGAAAGCGATTACGACACAAACGAATCGAACGCGATATTTTTTGTAACTACAACATATATAATGCCTGAATTTGAGGCAGAACTGAAAGGTTAGAGAAATATGGAAAAATTTTTAGACTCTATGAAGCTGTTAACGGGAACTGTTACAGAGCTTGACGGAATAAGCGGTAACTGTTTTCTGAACAAAGATATAGACGAAGCCTTAATTCCCGACAGAAAAGAAGTAATTAAGGTTATTAAGGATTTGCAATCTCTTCTGTTTCCAAATTATTTCAAGCACAGCGCAGGCAGCGAAAATGTACTTTCACAAACCGAGCTTTTGCTTAATATTTACAACCGTTTAGTTGTGCAGATTAAAGGTGCATTCCAATTTAACCAAAAAGAAATGTCTAAATCACCCGAAGAATATTGCAACGAGTTTATAGCGCAGCTTCCAAAGATAAAAAAACTTTTAATCAAAGATATTGAAGCAATTTACGAGGGCGATCCTGCCGCAAAATGCCAGGAAGAAGTTCTTATATGCTACCCGGGTTTTTATGCTATTTCAATTTATCGCTTAGCCCACGAGCTTTATATTTTACGGATACCTCTTATTCCCCGTATTATGACAGAATATGCTCACGAAAAAACAGGCATTGACTTACACGCAGGCGCTACGGTGGGCGAATATTTCTGCATAGACCACGGCACCGGTATTGTAGTCGGAGAAACTACCACTATAGGCAACCATGTTAAGATTTATCAAGGCGTTACATTAGGTGCAAAAAGCCTTAAGGTTGACGAAAACGGAAATCTTATTAAAGACCTTAAGCGCCACCCTGACATCGGCAACAATGTTGTTATTTATGCAAACGCTACAATTTTAGGCGGAGATACTAAAATCGGTGATAACTGTATTATCGGCGGTAACACATGGCTTACGGAGTCTGTAGAAGATGGTAAAACCGTTTATTACACCAATGAGAAAAAATCATAGTTAAACAAGATATACCGACCACTCTATTTTACCTT
>JBJEPP010000008.1:5306-15889 GCA_051881295.1 Acutalibacteraceae bacterium
CCAATGAGAAAAAATCATAGTTAAACAAGATATACCGACCACTCTATTTTACCTTATAGAGTGGTCGGCACGCTTTATGGGTTAATTTTGTCTGTTCAGAAAACGCCGCAAACGGATGCAAAATCTTTGATTTTGCCACCTTATCAAACGATTACGGTGAAATTTATGTAGGAGAATAAAACACATTAACCCACTTTATTTTTATTTTAGAGTGGTCGGCACGCTTTATGGACAGACAAAGCAAAAGGCTCGTTCCGTGGGAACAAGCCTTTCGCTTTTTGGATGTGGGGTGTGAAAGAGAAAGATATGGCTTCCACCAAAGGTGGATATATAAACTCCCAAAAGGAGGTTATACCTTTTTTACAGCAAGCGATACTACTTTGCAATTCTTATTACATACTCAACATATTCGTCTGTCTCGCTTTTGGCGGTGTCGGCTTCGATGCCTGCTTTGCGAATAGTATCTACTGCGTGGTTAAGAGTATTAAGAAAAATTCTCATATCCTTATAAACTCTTGTTTGAGGTTTTTTAGCATTTTTTCGTCTGTTGTTAATATCTTTAATGAACTTGTCCGTTTCAGAAACTGTTAAACGGCGTTCTATAATTAAATCCAGCGCTCTGCCGCGGGTGGCGTTATCGGGTATTGTGAGTAACGCTCTTGCGTGTCGCTCGGTAAGACCCGCATTTGATATTTTATCTCTCATTTCAGGGGTCAGACTCAGTAATCTTAACTTGTTAGATAATGTTGACGGAGCTTTTCCAATGCTTTTTGCGACTTCGCTTTGAGAGAGTCCGTGTTCTGTAATAAGGCTTTCAATAGCCAAGGCCTCTTCAAAAAAATCTAAATCTTCACGCTGTATATTTTCTATAACAGAAAATACCGCCGACTGCATATCTGTAGCGTCTATTACTATAGACGGTATTTTTGACATTCCTATAATTCTTGAAGCTCTGAGTCTTCGCTCACCTGCAACAAGCTCGTATGTACCGTCATCTAAAACACGAACTGTAATAGGTTGGAGCATACCGTTCATTTTAATTGAAAGAGCAAGTCCCTCTAACTCATTGTAATCATACCTTACTCTTTTAGAGTGGGGATTTGATTTAATGTTTTCTTGTGGAATAAGCTGTATTTGACAATTCGTTCTGTTTTTACTGCCTGTTTTAATCATTTTTTGTCCTTTCGTTGTCAATGTGTATTACTAAACTTATCTCCACACCTTGTCCCTTTCGCTGATAAAATAGTACCACATAACAGTAAAAAAATAAAGCATTTTCGGTCGCGCTAAATCGACTGAAAATGCTTTAAAACTGTTAATTTATAAAGGTTTTTTAGATATTTGTGCCGAAGGTCTAGGGTACTTTGCCGAAGTTTGCGATATTTTATTTACCTCAATTACGGCTCTTTTATCTCCGTTAGGCAAAGTAAACTCATGAACTGCCTTTATACTGCCGCCCAAAACAGAAACAGCATGTTTACCGCTCTGCGCCTCGTCACCGGCAACCGCACCCTTCATTGAAAGAAGCTTACCGCCTTTTTTCACAAAGGGCAAGGTGTATTCCGCCAACACCCTCAATTCTGCAACTGCTCTTGCTGTTGCAAAATCAAACTGTTCTCTGAATTCTTCTTTTTTGCCCATTTCTTCTGCACGGGCGTTAACAGCAGTTACATTTTCAAGCCCCATATTGTTGGCAATATCTTCTACGGCTTTAAGCTTTTTGCCTGTTGAGTCAAGCAAAGTAACAGAAGTTTCGGGAAAAGCGGCGGCAATAACCAACCCCGGAAAACCTGCGCCCGTACCTACATCTATTACCTTTTGACCTGCTTTAAAATCACCGACTTTTGTAATCAGCAAGCAGTCAAGAAAGTGTTTTATTGCTATACCCTCATCATCTGTTATGGCAGTTAAATTTATTTTTTCATTCCACTCTTTTAAAAGCGTACCGTAAATTTTCAGTTTTTCGGCTAAATCGTCACTGATTTTAAAACCGTAATCTGCGGCATATTTTTTAAGCGTTTCTATCACGGTGACTAACCTCTGTATAATTCTAAAATTTCTTCAATAGGGCCTTGCATATCCCCTGCAACTGTCGGAATTTTTCCGTCAGTGAGCACAGATGAAAACAGCACATTTTTAATATCATTGCTCATTTGATATTTTGAAATTGTTTCAATAAGACCTTGTTTTTTAGGTGCGTTTGCAAGGTAATCGCAATCAGAAACAGTTATTTCAACAGTATCTTTTGCAGTTACACTCTCTACAGTAACAGAAAGCGTGCCGTTTTTCTTAGCAATAACACTTTTCTTTGCCCTGCCGTTTTGTTTTACCGTTACATTGCCTTTTACAATATCTCTGAAAAGAATGTTATATTTTCTTTTTTCCGGTGAAACGGTGCTGTCGCCCTCACCTTTGCCTATTGTGAATTTAACGGTAGAGCCGTTTTCCGAAACAGTAAAAGGTGTTTGTAAATATGCACCGTTTTTATATGAAAGTGTTTCGCCGTCATCTTCATAAAGAGTAAATGTATTATTTCCTCTGTAAACGAGAATTTCTAAAGAGTCCGGGTTAGAACAGTCTGCCTTACGGCAGTTTTCGCTCATTGGTATAATAGCGCCCTCTTTTGCAAAAACAGGAATACTTTCAATATCCCGGTACATTTTCACAAATTTATTACCTGTGTAAATTCTGCCGGTGAAAATATCCGTATATCTGCCCTCGGGCAGCCAAACACAAACGCTTGCCATATTAGTATCAGGCGAGGTATGCTCTGTAATCGGGGCAACCATAAGCTCAGAGCCGAACATATACTGATTTTTACATTCGTAAGCAGATTTATCCTCAGGGTAATGGTAATACATAGGTTCACACAACGCGCGCATATCTTTATGTGTTCGGTAGTTCATTGTGTAAATATAAGGCAATAGTTTATGGCGAAGACGAAGCGCTTCCGTGGCTTTTTTTCTGACAGGGCCGCTGTAATTCCAAGGTTCTTTGCCCATAAATTCATTATTTGTAGAGTGCAAACGCATAATAGGGTTAAACACCCCGAACTGCACCCAACGAAGATAAAGCTCATCATCTTTATAGCCGAGACAGTGTCCGCCAATGTCGTGACTCCACCAAGGATAGCCGATATTTGACGCGGTAATTGTAAACCACGGCTGATAATTCAGAGATTTCCATGTTTGAGTTTCGTCACCGCTGAAGCCTAAAGGATAACGCTGTGAACCGGCACCGCAAAAGCGTGAAAGAATAAGACCGCGCTTGTTATTTCTGCAATTATCGAGAAAATGGTAGTGATTAAGAGCCCACAACGGGTCAAGGCCCGGCACTTTGGAATTAGGACCCTGCTGCCAATCTATCCACCAAAAATCCACGCCTTTTTCTTCTAAGGGATGGTGTAAAATTTCAAAATAATTCTTTATGAATTTTTTATCGGTAAAATCAAACTCAACAGGCTTTTTATCGGCAGGGTTTTGCCCCATAGCCTTGCACATATCTTCGTATTGCTCCTCAAACCAACGGACGCCCTGTGACGGGTGAATATTAAAAGTCACTTTATAACCGTCACTTTTAAGTTTTTTCATAAAGCCGTCAGGGTCAGGAAATAAATCTGTGTTAAAAGAGTAACCGGTCCAGCCTGCAAACATAGCATCGTAAACATATTCCATCATATTTCTGCGAAGCGACATTTTATGAGAATCCGCACCGAATTTAGATTTAATATCTACCCAGTGCCAATCCATATCAACAGTAGCAACGGAAATAGGTATTTCTTCTTCTTTAAACCTATCCATAAGAGCTAAATACTCTTCCTGAGTATACGCCTTATATCTGCTCCACCAGTTTGAGAGAGCAAATCTGGGAATAAGAGGAACCGCGCCCGTTAATCTGTACAAATCCTGAGTTGCGCCTATGTAATTGTAGCCGTAAGCAAAATAGTATTCATCTGTACCTTTGTTTTTACGGGGGAGAATTGTTCCGTCAGATTTTAATAGAAGAGTATCGCTGTCATCTAAAACCGCAACTCCGTTTTTAGAGCAAACGCCATCTCCTACAGTTGCATTAGGTGCGCTGACATCAAGAGTGCGGCAAGTACCTTTTAAGTTGCCTGCTTTAAAATTTGTTACAACTCTGCCGTCACGAAGCTTTATTCTTAACATCTTTTTCAGCCTTAAAGAGTAAAGGAAGTTAGCTTTTGTTGTTTTAATTTCAAGAGAATCGGTAGATTCGTTAATTTTAAATTCGGGTGTGCCTAAATTTCTGTTTAACACGCTTTGAGTAGGCTCATCGCAAAAAGCATTCTTCCGCCCTGTTTCCACACGCAAAAGACAAGGTGTTAACACCGTAATACGGACGCCCTTTCTTTCTATAGTATGACTGCTCGGCGCTGTTGGGTAAGATTCAATATTAAATCTTTCAAAAAATTGCTCCATAATGCACGCTCCCTTTTATACAAAATTAATTTAGTAAAACACATTACATTTAAACAAGAAATAAATCTATTTCCCTCTTCAATCTCGCAATAGGCAGACCTACAACATTGCAGTAATCGCCGTTTATACCCTTAACTAAAAGCCCCCCAAGACCTTGGATGCCGTATCCGCCTGCTTTATCGTATGGCTCAGAAGTGCTTATATATTCCTCTACTTCTTCATTTGTAAGAGAAAAAAATTCAACCTCGGTAGCTTCGCTGAATGTATGAAATCTACCGTCTTTAGATATTGTGACGCCTGTATACACAAAATGCTTTTTACCTGAAAGGGCGGTTATCATTCGCCTTGCATCGTCTTTATCCTTCGGTTTGCCTAAAATCCCGGTTTCCGTTGCAACTACTGTATCTGCCGAAATAACCAAGTCGCTTTTTTTACAAAGCAGACGGGAGGCTTCATTTTTTATTTTGGAAAGATATTCCGCCGCCTCTCTGCCGCCTATACCGTCAGGTAGAGCTTCTTCACAATCCGCAGGGCAAACGGTAAAGCTTTCACATATTAACTTAATAAGCTCTTTTCGTCTTGGCGAATTAGACGCTAAAACAACATTTACATTTTCTGAATTCATATTACCACTTTAAAAACTCACAGAAATTTTTTATAGAATTTAAACCCCATGTACAACCTAAAATTGCATCCTCACAGCCTTCAAATTCTAATGTTATGTAACCGTTGTAGCCGCTGTCTTTTAAAATGCCGAAGCACTGTAACACCGGCACAACACCGTGACCTACTATAGCGCCCCTTAAATAATTACCGCCGCGAGTTTTGAAAAAGCCGTTACATACAGGCAATTCGTTTCCGCTTTTAAAATGAAAATCTTTAGCGTGAACATGAAATGCGTAAGGCGCCATTCTGCCTACGGCTTTTTCAGGGTTTTCGTCAGCGCAAAGGAAGTTGCCTATATCAATCAGCGCGCCGAAGTTTTCGTTACCTACGCCCTGTATTATTCGCTCTACTCGGTCGCTGTCCTGACAGAAAAGTCCGTGATTTTCTATCATAGTGCGAATACCTTTTGTTTTTGCATATTCGGTTACTGCTTTGTAGCCCTCAACAATCCTCGGTAAAGCAGATTCAAAGCCTTTGTACTTTTTCTCTTCGCCTTTATATCCGCCTGTTGCATCGTGGCGCAAAAGCTTAGCCCCTAAAGCTTCGCAAACATCAACCTCTTCCTTTAATCTGTTGATTTCCGCGTTTAAATCACCGCCTGAGCCGTTTAAAAAATCAGCGCCTATGCAATATGCAACCAACTCTAAACCTAATCTGTCACATTCCGCCTTAAGCTCTTTGGCATATTCTTTTTTATCTTTATTGTCAGGTGTATGAATTTCGGCAAATTCAATGCCGTCAAAGCCTAAGTCCTTTGCAACGGCAATAAGCTCAATTTCTGTTTTTTCGCCTTTAGATACCAGAGAACTAAGGCTGTAACTGCTTATAGAATATTTCATAATAAAAATCCTTTCCATTATTTATGAATTGTGTACAAGGGGCCGGAATAGTATAGTATAAAGTGTATAGCATCTCTTCACAGCAAGCTCAGCCGCGGCAAAAAGAACTAAATCCTACAAAGGAGGACAATGCAATAAACATTACAACATCTCCTACCGGCAGTGTAATTGTAGAACTTTCATCTGTTGATTTAGAAGAATTTTCTATTACATACGAAGAACTTGATTACAACAGTATCGACACACGCAGAGTTATATGGACAATACTTGACAAAGTTAACAAAACCCTTGACACGCCGTTTTCTATAGACAACAGAATTTTAATAGAAACAGCACCCACTAAAAACGGCGGTTGTATTATAATTTTTTCTCACACTAACAAAAAGGATAACAACCGTGTTGTTATGAAAAAGGAGTGTGAGCCTGTTTTATTTAAACCTATGGATATAAACGCGTTACTTGACGCCTTAGATTTTATTAAAAACTGCCCTGCAGTTGATGAATTTTCACTGCACAAATATTTACAGGATTATTATATAATTATTACACCGCAAATTGCAAGTGCCGATAAAATTTTATTTCACCTTTCGGATTACGGCAAAGAAATCGAAGATAAATATATACTGCATTTAATTGAAGAGCACGGTCTGTAAAATGACTTAACTGCATACAATCATATTAAACCGCAGCAAAACACCGTATCTACCGTTTTCTTTTGTTTTTATCTTAGTCTCTCTTGATTTGTAAATCTCTTTCTGCTATAATTCAATTAAATTTTTACAGCAAGGTGAACCGAATGAAATTATCTGAAATTTATAAACAAGAGAGAACTACTCTTTCTTTTGAAGTTTTTCCGCCTAAAAAAGAAAGTTCAGTTGAAACTGTTTACAACACCGTAAGCGAGCTTCAAGGCTTAAAGCCGGATTACATAAGCGTTACCTACGGTGCCGGAGGCAGCAGTGTTAATAACTACACCTGCGACATTGCCTCGCTTATAAAAAATAAATACGGCATTGAAGCTATGGCTCACCTTACCTGTGTTAACAGTAAAAAAGCGGATGTAGACAAAGTTTTAAAAGAACTTAAAGAAAATAAAATCGAGAATATTTTGGCTTTGCGGGGCGACAAGGTACCCGGTATTGAGCCTGAAACAGATTTTAAATACGCAAATGAGCTTGTAAGCTACATAAAATCCGAAGGCGATTTCGGTGTGTCTGTTGCAGGCTACCCCGAAACTCACTTTGAAGCAGAAAGCTCTGAACAAGATATTATAAATTTAAAAAATAAAGTCGACTGCGGCGCACAAGGTATTGTAACTCAGTTGTTTTTTGATAACGGCTTTTTCTACGATTTTCGTGATAAATGCGTTAAAAAAGGCATAAGCGTGCCGATTACCGCAGGTATTATGCCTATTACCTCTGCATCACAAATAAAAAGAATGGTAACAATGTGCGGTGCAAGCTTGCCCCGAAAATTCGTTAAAATGATTCAAAAATATGAGGATAGGCCCGAAGCGCTTGTAGACGCTGGAATTATATATGCAATAAATCAAATTGTAGACTTACTCTCTACGGGTGTAGACGGTATTCACCTTTACACTATGAACAACCCTTATGTTGCTAAAAAAATAACGGAGAGCATTAAAGGTTTACTGTAATTACCGTCTTTTACCTTTTATATTATTTTTACTGTATCTCGCAGTTTTTTTACTGCGAGTATCTTTTTGCCTTTTTGCACTGTCTACCCTATCTTTATAGCTTGGCTTAACAAGGCATTTTTTATCGTAGCCGATAAGGTCCTCACGGTGGCATTTTCTAAGCGCCGTTCTTACTAAATCTGCGTTTTTGGGGTCGCCGCATTGTAGAAGCGCCCTTTGCATACGCTTTTCTTCAGGACTTTTCGGCACATAGACTTCTTTCATTGTAAACGGGTCTAACCCTGTATAAAACATAACCGTAGACGCAGTACCCGGAGTAGGGTAAAAATCCTGAACCTGCTCAGGGTTGTAGTTCCACCTTTTTATAAATTCAGAAAGCTTTATCGCATCGTTTAAGGTAGAACCGGGGTGGCTCGACATTAAATAAGGCACTAAATATTGCTCTTTGCCGAAGCTTTTTGTTAATTCAAAATATCTGTCCTTAAACTTTTCATAAACCTTAAAATCAGGCTTGCCCATAAGATGCAAAACATTACCTGAGCAATGCTCGGGAGCAACCTTTAGCTGACCGCTTACATGGTCTTTTACAAGTTTTTTGAAAAATTCGTTGCCGCTTTTTGTTTTATCGGCATTTATATAATCGTATCGGATACCCGAACGAATAAATACTTTTTTTATTTTCGGTACTTGTTCAACCTGTTTTAAAAGTTCAATATATTCGCTGTGGTCTGCTTTAAGATTTTTGCACGGTTCAGGTGCCAGACACTTTTTATCGGGACAAACGCCGTACTCTTTTTGTTTATCGCAGGCAGGGTATCTGAAGTTTGCCGTAGGTCCGCCTATATCGTTAATATAACCTTTAAAACCGGGCAGGGTTGTAATAAGCTTAGCCTCTTCTACTACGCTTTCAATACTTCTTGAACGCACGCTTCTTCCCTGGTGAAAAGCGAGAGCGCAAAAATTACATCCGCCGAAGCAGCCTCTGTTGTGAGTAATAGAAAACTGCACTTCGGTAATAGCGGGCACACCGCCGTCTTTCTCGTAAACAGGGTGGTAGTTACGCATATAAGGCAAAGCGTAAACCTCGTCAAGCTCTTCACGCTCTAACGGCGGCATTGGCGGATTTTGTACCAATATTTTGTTGCCGTAATGTTCAACCAACGCTTTACCGTAAACGCTGTCCTGATTTTTATATTGCAAAGCAAAGCTTTCGGCATAATATTTTTTATCGTTTTTTATTCTGTCAAAGTCAAATTCACCGCCAACGGGAAAGTGAATTTTATCACCCTCATTACCAAGCCATACAGTGCCCCTGACATCTCGGATTTTAGAAACGGGTACGCCTTTATCTAAAAGCTTCGCAATTTTTCTTATTATATTTTCACCCATACCGTAGGTTAGAATATCTGCGCCGGAGCTTACTAAAAGACTTTCTAAAATTTTATCATCCCAATAATCATAGTGAGAAAATCTGCGGAGAGACGCTTCTAATCCGCCTAAAATAATAGGGGAATCAGGGTAAGCCTCTCTAATCAGTTTACTGTAAACCTCAGTAGCTCTGTCGGGCCTGAGACCCATTTTGCCGCCGGGCGAATAATAATCATAATTTCTTTTGCGTTTGGCAACAGTGTAGTGAGCAACCATAGAATCAATGTTGCCTGCACTTACTAAAAATCCCAAACGCGGCTTGCCGAAACGCTTGAAATCTTCGAAAGTTTTAAATTTAGGCTGAGAAAGAACCGCAACATTAAACCCCTCTGCTTCTAGAACACGGGTAATTATAGCCGCACCGAAAGACGGGTGATCAACATAAGCGTCTCCGCACACATAAACGAAGTCAACCTCTGCCCAACCCCGCTCTTTTACATCTTTCATTGTAATAGGTAAAAACATTTCACCTTTCATACATTACCTCGCATTTAAAGCCCTGACGATGTCGGGTATTTCTTCTACAGTTTCAACTTGTAACCGTGGTTTCTCTATTTCAGGGAATATCCATGTACCTGTAGTTTTTACCCACACAGGCACGCAACCTGCATTTTGAGAACCCCAAACATCAAATTTGGGGTGGTCGCCTACATACATCATTTCACCTGGCACAATATTCAACTTTTGAGCCATCAACAGAAAAATTTCTTTTTGCGGTTTTTCGTAAGGAGTGTCGCCGCTTATTATAATTTCGTCAAAGCTTTCGGTTAACCCTAAAAGTTCTAATTTGCCCATCTGAATATCGTGGGTAGCATTTGTGATAAGCCCGGTTTTTAAACCCATAGCCTGAATTTCTTTTAAAACACCTTTAGAATATTTAAACGGCACGGCAATTCGCCTAAACCAATATTTTATAAATTCTGCATATTCGGAATATGACGGAGCGTCTTTAAAAATTCCCGCACTTATTAAATGAGAAAGTATTTCTTCCCACCCGTGATGCACATAATGCTTATCTGCCCAACAGATATTTTCCCATATAAATTCATCGGTAATTCCATCTGCAATAATAAATTTTTCACGGAATTTAGGCACAACAAGACGCAAGGTTTCGTACCTGTCAAATAAAGTATGGTCTAAGTCAAAAACTACTGCTTTAATCATGGAATCACCTACCCTTTTAAATACGGCTTAATTATATCATATTAAGGGGTTATAATCAACATTAAATTATTTACGGTGAACGGTTAGAGTATTTGTTTAGCTAACAGCTGCTTCGCAAACTGAATGGAAAACGAAAAATTAAAAATGAAAAATTTCGGTATAGCTCACTGCGTTCGCATATAATTAAATGCTGTCACTTTCGGTTACAAGCGACTGCTACGCAAGTATTCAGCTAATAGCTAATAGCCAATAGCCAATAGCGGCTTCGCGTGAGGTAAGATACGAATGCTTCGCATTTTAGTTGATAGCTTGCTGTCGCAAGTCGAACGAAAAACGAAGAATGAAAAATGAAAAATTTCGGTGCAAGCACAGTGCCTGCGGCACAATTTA
>JBJEPP010000009.1:0-60634 GCA_051881295.1 Acutalibacteraceae bacterium
CAGAGATGTCTTTATGAGTCATCTTTTTTGGCCATTTTATTTTACAACTTATCAAGTAAATATACAAATAATATATAAAAATTTTGTAAATAAATAATTATTATAAATCGTTGAAATTATGCAGTTTTTATGATATTATAGTACAAATTATGTCTATCTTCTTTGAGGAGGAATATTATGACAACGGAATTTAACACAAATTCAAAGGCTATCATCATCGGTTTAACCGATACCGGCGAGAAAATCCCTGCAGCATCCGGCAGAATTTCTACCCAACCCGGTACTGCTACCGAAATACTTGAATTATCTAAAGACCCTGTCAAAAACGCTAACTTAATTTCTAAAGTAACACGCTCAGGCCATACCTCTACTATTGAGCATACTGTTTTCAACTTGGCTTTTCAAAATGTTTCTGTATTAGTTGAACAGTTTGTTATTGAATTCAGGCTGGCTTCTTTTACCGTAAAGTCAAGACGGTATGTTGATTTTGCAAACTTAGGCTACTACATTCCACATTTTGAGTCTAAGCTGGTTCAGGACAAGTATATTGAGCACATGAACTACCTTTACTCAGAATATCAATATCTTATTCACAACGAAATTCCAAAGGAAGACGCCCGCTTTATTTTGCCGTATTCCCTTTACAGCAATTTCTTTTGCACATTAAACGCAAGAGAGCTTGTAAATATGCTTTATTCAATGATTTACGGCAGAGGAGCGACCTTTCCCGAACTAAAAACGCTCGGACTCTCTTTATTAGAGCAAGCAAGAGCTTTAACCCCCGGTATATTCACGGATTTTGAAAACAGAAGACCCAGCATTCCCGATGTACCCACATTCGATTATACAGCAGATAAAGAGTTAATAAAGAATGAAGCTCCTGTTGAACTGTTGAACTATACACCGAATCCGTCTAAGGTAATTGCAAGAGCCGCCCTTATTGAAATGACTGATTTACCGACTGTTCAAATCAATAATATAATCAGTGATGACGCTGAATGCTGTAAAATAATTGAAAAGATTATAAACACAAAAAGGCAGCGCCCGCTTGAAGCGGCTACCTTTACTTTCAGAATCAATAATGTTTCACTTTCTTGTCTTACTCACTTTGCAAGGCACAGAATTCAATCTATCGGTATTCCGTCATTAACTTTGACCGACAGAACAAGACACATTTTACCTGAAACAATCGGTAAAAATGAAGAACTCAAAGCACGCTATTGTGAAGCGTTTAAGAAAACTGCCGAACTATACACAGAGTTGAAGGCTCTCGGCGTTCAGGAAGAGCTTTTAGCCTATGTGCTTTTAAGCGGTAATACAGTTGATATTGTTACAACCGTTAACGGCAGAGAGCTTCTTTTATTTATGAAACTACGCTCTTGCAACAGGGCTCAATGGGAAATAAGAAATTTTGCTATTGATATGTTAAAACAGCTTCGTGCTGTAGATAATGATATTTTCAAATTCTACGGTCCGAGCTGTTATGTTCAAAAATGTACCGAGGGTCCTATGACCTGCGGCAAAGCGGTTGAAGTATGCAATTACTTTAAAAATCTATAGAATTCTCAGACAATCTTCCTGAAGGGAGGTTGTCTTTTTCTTCATCACAGTTATAACAAAAAGTTAAAAATATATCATTTATGTATTGAAACATAAAAGAAAAAAGAATATAATAAATAAATGTACAATCTTTTATTTGTGAGGTTACTTATGTTAGGTAAGTTAGTTAGGGTATGTATTACCGAGCCTATAGGAACGCCTCTGCCAAACGGCAACTCATATAAGCTTAACCACGGCAAACCTATCGGTAGGTTTTATACATCCAGTCCTGTTACAGGCGTTTTTATTTTGGGTATTGATAATCCCGTTAAACATTTTGACGGCAGAGTTATCGCAATTTTGAAATTTAAAGATACAGGTGAGCAAAAGCTTATAGCTTCGCCTAAGTCTAAGCGTTACATTAACTGCGATATTTTAAAACAAATCCGTTTTTTTACAAAAGGCAGACCGTTTACACTTGAATGTTATTATGAACGCTCTTGCGGTGCGGTAGTATTCAGAAAAATAAATGACGAATACCGTTATCTTTTGATAAGAAACAGGCGCAGTTCTAATTGGAGTTTTCCTAAAGGACATGTTGAAAATAATGAAACTGCAGAACAAACCGCAATGCGTGAGGTTTTAGAGGAAACCGGCTTACACATTAAAATTTTACCGGGTTTTAAATCTAAATCAGAATACACAATTCAAAATAAAATTAAAAAGACCGTTCAAATATTTGTTGCAACAACAAACGACAGTCACACTGTTATTCAGCAAGAAGAGGTTGAAGACTATGTTTGGCAAACATTTGAAACAGCATATAAAAATCTGAGATTTGAAAACGATAAATCTATTTTAAAAGACGCTCACGAATACCTTATTGCAAATAACTATATAAGCGAGGTACAAAATGGTTGAAAATATTGTAAACTCTATTGTTGATTTTTTGCAAAACAGTGTTCCCCCACAGCTTGTTGTATTTATAATATCGCTTTTACCTGTTTTAGAAATCAGGGGCGGTATGATAGCGGCAAGACTTTTAGAAATGAACTTTATTGAAGCATTTATTATTTGTTACATAGGTAATATGTTGCCGATACCGTTTATACTTCTGTTTATCAGAAAAATACTTAATTGGATGCGCAAATTTAAGATATTTTCAAAATTAGTAGATAAATTAGAAAAGCGTTCGGAGAAAAAACAAGAAACAATAATAAAATACAAAGAATGGGGACTTCTTTTTTTTGTAGGTATTCCCCTGCCCGGTACAGGCGGTTGGACCGGCTCTTTAGTTGCGGCGCTTATGGATTTGCGAATGAAAAAGTGTTTGCCGATAATTGCATTGGGAGTATTTATAGCCGGTCTTATAATGTCTTTAATAACTTACGGAATATTTTAAAAAGATGCCTGAAATAATTCGGGCATCTTTTTTTAAAATGTCATATTATCAATAAAGCTTTTATTAAACTCATTTTCTTGATTTAAGTCAACATAATGATAACTGTTTGATATATTAAAATCACCTGACTTCAAATACATTTCAGCACCGAGAAGCGCCGTGTTTTTACCCGATTTAATTTTACCTTTAAAGTTTTCGGGCAAAAGACCTGACTTTATTAAATTATCTTCATTTACATACTCGGAAAAACCGCCCGAAATAAATACGGCTGAAATATCGCTGTAAGATAAATTACTTTTAGAAAATAAAATATCCGTTGCTGAGTAAATAGCAGATTTTGCTTTTTGAAATGTCCTTATATCACTGCCCGAAAGATATATGTTATTTGTTACTTCAAATTCGTCTATATCTTCACAGAAATCGCCGTTTTTATTTATTATATAATTTTTGAGCAATTCAGCGATTATATCAATTAACCCGGTGCCGCATATTCCGATAGGTGCTTCAGCGTTAACGGTTTCTGTTATATTTTCACCGTTTTCTATTTTAAAGTGCGATATAGCGCCGCTTACAGCACCCACACCGCAAGTAATCTCTGCGCCCTCAAAGCACGGCCCTGCAGGAGCAGATGTGCAATAAATCTCATTACCGTTAACAAGAGCAATTTCAGCATTAGTACCTAAATCCATTAAAAGAAAATTATCAATACTTTGAGTGTTTAGATATTCAACACCGCTGATGGCGTCCGCACCGAAGAAAGCGCTTGCAGACGGCGGTGAAACAACTTCTTCAACGCAAGAAATACCAATGCTTTTACCCGTTACCTTAACGCTGTTTAAAAGATTTGATTTATACGGGAATTTGCCTAATGTTGAAGTATCGGCGCCGTAGAATATATGAAGCATTGTGGTATTGCCAACAACAACCATTTTATTGATTTTGCAATTATGTTGGTTTTTAAATGCTTCTATTTCGTCATTTAAGCGTTTTACTAATATATTTCTGATATTCGCAATGCCGTTTTCTTCTATATAAGATAATCTTGAAATAACATCTGCACCAAAGGATTTTTGGGGGTTTAAAAAACAACATTCCTGTATTTTATGGTTTTTATCATCTAAAAAACACATATTTACTGTAGTTGTACCAATATCAAGAGCTACATTGACCGTACCTGATTTCAGCAGATTTTTGTTATGCTCCGTTTTTTGTGTTGTATGGAGTATAACAGTAATATCCGAATTTACTTCGTATTCGCAAGACAAAACATCTTTGCCGTCTGCATTTACAAGGCATTTTTTACATTTTTTCAGTCCGCCGCATTCAGCAGAAACAAAAAATCCGGATTTTCGCAAAACATCTAATAGAATGTCGCCTTTTTTACAAAAAACGGTAGCTGTGTTATTACCCTCTTTAACCGTAACAGTTATATTTTCCACACAAAACACCTCTTTTCATTACTGATATAATATCACAACAAAAAAGTTATAACAAGTAAGTATTGATTTTATTTAAAAATAAATGTAAAATTATATACGGTGATAAAATGAAAACTTGTTATATATTCGGAGCTTTACCTATAAACGAAACAAATATAGATATAGACGGTAACGATATAATTATTGCGGCAGACGCAGGATTAAATACCGTTAATTCTTTCAATCTTACTCCCGATTATACAGTCGGTGATTTTGACTCGTTAGGCGTTGAACCGACAGGCGACAATGTTTTTGTGTATCCTAAAGAAAAAGATGATACAGATGCATTAATCGCCGTTAAATTAGGCTTTCAAAAGGGCTTCAGGCATTTTAAAATATACGGTTGCATTGGCGGAAGAACAGACCACACAATAGCAAATATTCAATTAGCTTCATACATTGCTGAAAAAGGCGGCTGTGCCCTGTTTTACGATGATAACAGCATTATTACAGTAATAAAAAATACTTCTGTAACTTTTACAGAAAGCGCAAGGGGTACAATCTCTGTTTTTGCAGTTTCTGACAAGGCAAAAGGAGTTACAATAAGCAACTTAAAATATAATATTGAAAATGCTGTTTTATCACCCGATTTACCTCTTGGAGTAAGCAATGAGTTTATAGAAAAACCAAGCGAAATCAAGGTTAATAACGGTAAATTGTGTATTGTATTTAATAAAAACAACGAAAAGAGTTTTAAAATAAATGAATGATATTAAAAACATAAAAGGTGCCATATTTGATATGGACGGCACCGTACTCGATTCTATGGAGCTTTGGCAAAATGTCGGAATTGAATTCCTTTTAAAAAACGGTATAACTCCCCCGCCTGATACCGTAGAATTGTTTTGTACACTCAGCATAAAACAAGCGGCACAATACTACATCAACAATTTTGATAATACTAAAACAGAACAGGAAATAATTGACGGTATTAACGGAATGGTGGAAGATTTTTATTTTAATATTGTTGAACTAAAGCCGGGTGTAAAAGAATTTTTAGAGCTACTGAAAAAAATAAATGTTAAAATGTGTGTTGCTACTGCTACTGATACATATTTAATCGAAAAAGCCCTTAAAAGAAATAATATATATAATTATTTTACGGAAATATTTACTTGCACCAATGTCGGTCACGGCAAAGACGAGCCGATAATTTACCGCGAAGCTTTAAAGCATTTAGGCACAAAAAAGAACGAAACTTTTATATTTGAAGATGCTTTATACGCTATGAAAACTGCCAAAAATGACGGATTTAATGTGGTATGTATTAAAGATATAGCTGAAAAAGCGGAGGTTGAAACTTTAAAACAGTACAGTGATTATTACATTCAAGATTATTTCGGGTTAATTGAACATTTTAAATAAACAACACCCACGGATTGAAGCAAATCCAATTCGTGGGTGTAAAATTTTATTCGGTTATATCGTTTGCGTCTGCAGGTTCAGTCGTAACTTCTCCTTTTTGATGTTCAACATCTGAAATTGCTGCTTCGGCAGACTCTTCTCCGATGTTTTCAGCTGCATCTGCTTCATCTGAAGCTTCTTCTGCGACCTCAGTCTCTTCAATATCTTTGCTTGGCTCGTAGTTTTCATCCATAAGCTCTAAGAATCTTGCACCGCTGATTTTCTCTTTTTTAATAAGAGTTTCGGCAATAAGAACGAGTTTATCCTGATGCTCTGTAAGAATTCTTTCACACTCATTATAACATTCAACAAGAATGCGTTTAACCTCATCGTCAATTTGAGTTGCATATTCGTCTGAATAGTTCTTAGTGTGTGAATAATCCATACCCAAGAATACTTCATCATTATCTTTTCCGTAAACTACCGGACCTAACTTTTCGCTCATACCGTATTTAGTTACCATAGAACGAGCAATGTCGGTAGATGAAGAAATATCTTGTGAAGCGCCTGTGGAAATATCGCCGAAAGTAAGTTTTTCGGCAACGCGTCCGCCCATACTTGTAACAATCCTGTCTATCATGGCAGATTTTAAAAGATGGCTTGAATCCTCTTCGGGACGGTAAAGCGTATAGCCGCCTGCCATACCGCGAGGAACAATAGACACCTCATAAACAGGCTCGCAGTTTTCAAGATAATATGCAGAAACTGCATGACCTGCCTCGTGATATGCTGTAATTTTTTTGTCTTTTTCGGTATATTTATGAGATTTCTTTTCTGTACCTACCTGAACAATATTTATAGCCTCGTCTATTTCTACCATAGATATTGCTTTTTTATTGCGTTTAGCCGCAAGAAGAGCCGCTTCATTAAGAAGATTCTCAAGGTCTGCACCTACAAAGCCTATGGTACCGTGGGCTACGCTCTTCAAATCAACATCCGGAGCTAACGGCTTATTTCGTGCGTGAACTTTAAGTATTTCCTCACGGCCTTTTAAATCAGGTCTGCCAACTGTAACCTGCCTGTCAAATCGACCCGGTCTTAAAAGTGCAGGGTCAAGAATATCGGGTCGGTTAGTAGCCGCAATAATTATTATACCCTCATTATTGCCGAAACCGTCCATTTCAACAAGCAACTGGTTAAGAGTTTGTTCACGCTCATCATGTCCGCCGCCCATACCTGCACCGCGGTGACGGCCAACGGCGTCAATCTCATCTATAAATATAATTGCAGGCGAGCTCTTTTTAGCCTGGTCAAAAAGGTCTCTGACACGAGAAGCACCGACACCTACATACATTTCAACAAAGTCGGAGCCTGAAATTGAGAAAAACGGAACATCTGCCTCGCCTGCTACTGCTCTGGCAAGCAATGTTTTACCTGTGCCCGGAGGTCCGACAAGAAGAACGCCCTTGGGTATCCTTGCGCCGATTTCAGTAAATTTTTTCGGGTCTTTAAGAAATTCTACAATTTCTTCAAGCTGTTCTTTTTCTTCATCAGCACCGGCTACCTGGTCAAATTTAGTTTTGCGTTTTTCATCTTTACCGAATTTTACTTTTGCTTTTCCAAAGCCCAAAGCACGGTTATTTTCAGAAGAAATTGAATTACCCATTTTCTTCATAAAATAATAACCCAAACCGATTACAAGTATTCCGCAAAGTATAACAGGTATAATTTGTAATGCGAAAGAATAGGAAGAGCCTGAAACATAGTTATATTCTATAGGATTATCAGGATTTTCTCTGTTGTACTGAACTACAGAATCGTGAATATCTTCAACAAATAAAGATACATTCGGAACTGTGTATTTGCCCTTTTCGCCGTTTGCTAATTCATAAGTAAGAGCACCTGAGCCGATGTTCAGCTCATATTTTGAAATCTGACCCTCATCAAACAACTCCACTAACTGATAGTATTTAATTTTATCTGTTCTCGGTGTGTCTTTTGAGTATAGCCCTATAAATAAAACCATAATAACCGGTATTAATATATAAGGCAATATTGCCTTGATTTTACTACTGCTGTCTTTTATAACAGCTCACCTCGTTTCATTCTGCAAGAAAAAAACTTGCTTTTAAAAATTTAATCTTTGTAAACAGATTCTTTTAATACTCCGATATATGGGAGATTTCTGTAGTATTCATTATAGTCTAAACCGTAGCCTACAATAAATTCATTGGGAACTTTCGAGCCGATATAATCAGCACAAAGCGGAGCTTCACGCCTTTCCGGTTTATCGAAAAGAGTACAAATTTTAAAACTGTTGGGTTTTCTTTGCTCCATCATATTTTTAATATAATTAAGTGTACGGCCGCTGTCAAGAATATCTTCAACTATAAGTAAATCTTTACCCTCAATAGATCTGTCAAGGTCCTTTATAATCCTGACCTGACCTGACGAAACAGTTCCCGCACCGTAGCTCGAAACAGCCATAAAGTCAATATTGCAAGGAATTGTAATTGCTCGCATAAGGTCTGCCATAAAAACAACAGAGCCTTTGAGAACACTTACAAGCAATAAATCTTTATCTTTGTAATCTTCGCTGATTTGTTTGCCCAGTCTTTTAACAATATCTTGAAGCTCTTTTTCCGAAATAATTACTCTTTCGATATCGTTAACCATATTTTCACCTATCATTATCATTTCCCCCCACTAAAATAATATTACAGGTTTCAGAAGCAGCGCTTACTCTTTTATCTACTCCAAAACCGTACACCCAAACAATACCCTTTTCATCGCATAAAATCGGCAAACGCTCTCTGTTTTCAACAGGAACATTTTCTTCATTAAAGAGCTTTTTCAAGGTTTTAGTAACTTTTCTTTTATTGAGCGAAAGCTTATCGCCGTCTTTTCTTGTTCTGAAGTAAAGACTGCCATATATTTTATCACAGTCTATAACATTATCCAATACAAAATCATTAACTTTTTTTGAATAATTTGTGTATGACTTTAAATTAACATAAAATCCGTTAAACTCACATTCAAAAGGCAGTTTACCAACTTTAACAGTACAATCCTTTATTTTAGTATTTTTTATAAAAAAGCGGAATTCGTTTTTTACATTTTCGGCAAATATATCTCCGTATATTTGAATCCTGCCTCCGTCTTTTAAAAGCAACAGGATTTTATTCATTTTACCGCTGTCTAAGGTAAGATTAGAAATTTCGGCAAAAAGCAATTTTATAACCTCTGCCGTAACAGCATTGTGATATTTATTTAATTCCAAAACATCGACAGAGCCGTTATACTTCTTCACTTTTTTTAATATACTTTGTGATTCTGAGACAATAAAGTCATTTATTCTCTCTGCGCTTTCGCTGAAATTCATAAACGATTCCGTATAAGACGGGTTTATTTCGCTTAAAACAGGCAAAATGTTATGCCTGATTTTATTGCGTGTGTAATTATCGGAAAGATTTGTGCTGTCGGTAACAAAATCCAAACCGTTCTCTTCGCAATAGCCCTCAATATCTTCTCGGGAGCATTTGATTAAAGGTCTTATAATGTTATCTCTTACAACAGGTATACCGCATACACCGTTTAAGGAAGTTCCGCGGGTCAGGTTAAATATAATAGTTTCTGCATTATCATTAGCATTGTGAGCAGTTGCGATTTTCGTTTTACCGTCACAGAGTGAATTAAAAAAATCATACCTGATATTCCTTGCGACCTGCTCTAAAGACATATCGCAATTTTGAAAAGCGCCTATGCAGTCAACAACCGAAGAATTGAAAGGAATATCAAATCTCTTACAAAACTCTTCGGCAAAAAGTTCATCTCTTTTTGCCTCTTCGCCCCGAATACCGTGATTAAGGTGTGCCGCTTTAAGCTTAAAACCCAATTCTTCCTTTAAACTGTTTAAGGTATGTAATAAGCAAACCGAATCTGCACCGCCTGAAAAACCGACCAAAACCGTATCGGTATTATCTAACATATTATATTTAAAAATGGTATTTTTAACTTTTTCTTTAACCGATTTAGAAAAGTTATTCATCTCTGTACTCCAAGGTTGAGAACAATGTGTACTGACCGTCCCAATGAAGCCTTACTCTGTCTGTGGGTCCGTGTCTGTTTTTAGCAACATCAACATCTGCTTTTGACATATCAACATCTTCTGCATTATCTTTACTGTTTTTATAGTAACCCTCACGGTAAAGCATCATAACAATATCTGCGTCCTGCTCAATCGAACCTGAATCTCTAAGGTCAGAAAGCATCGGTCTGTTTGAAGATTTACCGTTCTTTTCAGGTCCGCGTGAAAGCTGACAGCAACATACAACAGGAATTTTCATATCTTTTGCAAGCATTTTAAGACTGCGGGTAATTTCTGTAACCTCTTGAACTCTGTTTTCTTTTTTAACGGCAGAATTCATAAGACCTAAGTAATCAATAATAACGCAGTCAACATTTTTTGCGCGCCTTAGTTTAGATTTGATTTCCGGAACCGTAATAGATGATGTATCATCGAAATATAATTCACACCTCGTTAATCTGTCGGTAGCCTCGGCAAGACGCACCCATTCATCACTTGAAATATTACCTGAACGAAGCTTATTGCCCTCAACACGAGCCTCGGTAGAAAGAACACGGGCAGCTAACTGCTCATTCGACATCTCGAGAGAAAAAAATACAACCTTTTTACCTGAAAAAGCCACATTACGGGCAATGTTAAGAGCAAAGCTTGTTTTACCCATGGCAGGTCTTGCACCTATAAGAACCAAGTCAGAGCGGTTAAGCCCCGATGTAATCTCATCTAACTTTGAAAAGCCTGTAGGAATACCTTTAAATTCTTCTGCATTTTCAGATGTAATATTAACTAAATTAGGATAAACCTCGGCAGAAATAACATCGCTGAGCCGTTGAAAGGAGCCGGTCATTTTACCTTTACGAATATCGTAAATTTTCTGCTCGGCAGAGTCGAGAATTTTATCGGCTTCGGCATCGCCGTTAGTTGCAGATTCTATAATTTCGTTAGAGGTAGTAATCAATGACCTTAAAAAGTATTTTTCACGAACAATTTTACAATAATTCTCAACATTGGCAGCGGACGGAACACTTTGGGCAAGTTCAAATAAATATTTTTTACCGGATTCTTTATCAAAAGAATCACTGCTGTTTAATTTATCTAAAATTGTAAGAGCATCTATTCTTGAGCCCAATGAATCAAGAATCATAACTGCGTCTATAATCGCCTTATGCTGAGGCATATAGAAATATTCGGGTTTTACTTGAGAAAGCACCGTTGTAACACATTCCGGGTTAATTAATACAGAGCCGATAACCGCCTGTTCGGTTTCAAGGCTATACGGCAAAGACAAACCTTCAAGGGACGGAGTACTTATATTTTTAGCCATAATAATATCCCTTTACTGTTATAATTCAACTACTTGAACTTTAAATGATGCTGTAACCTTCGGATGTAAACGAACCTGAGCGTTATAAGTGCCGAATGCCTTAATATCGTCTACCGTAATTTTTCTTTTATCTACCGTAATATTAAACTCGTTACTTACAATAGCGGCTATTTCTTTAGCGGTAACAGAGCCGAAAAGCTTACCGTTTGCACCGCCCTTTGCTTTTAAAACAACTGTTTTGCCGTTAATATTTTCTGCATTAGCTTTAGCGGCTTTAAGTTCCTCTGCCGCCCTGAAATTTTCTGACGACTGTTTATTTTTCATTTCTGAAATAAGCTGAGCGTTTGCCTCTGCGGCAAGACCTCTCGGAAACAAAAAGTTGCGAGCGTATCCGTCTGAAACATTTACTTTTTCACTCTTTTTACCAAGACCTTTTACATCACTTTTTAAAATAACTTCCATTTTAGTACCTCCGATAAAAGTTTATTTATTTTGTAAGTATTTATCTATCGCTTTTATTACTTCATCTTTAGCAGCAGACAAATCTGTATCTTTCAGTTGTGCCGCTGCCATTGTGCTGTGACCGCCGCCGCCTAACATTTCCATTATAATCTGCACATTTTCTTCACCTAATGAGCGTGCCGAGACTTGTACGGTATTTTTGCCTATATAATACAGAACAAAAGACGCTTTTATTCCCTCAATATTCAGCATTTCATCTGCCGCTTTTGAGGTAATAATTCTGATATTTCTGTTATTGCTTTCTGTTGCGGCAACAACACAGTTTTTAAATATAACTCCGTTATTTATAATCTCGTTTTTAAGTGAAATCATATCGGAGCTGACGGAAAACAGTTTACGGACGGCTACGGTATCGGCATTATGCTCTCTGAGAAACGCCGCCGCCTCGAATGTTCGCTGATATGTTTTCAAAACAAATTCTTTCGTATCTAAAACGATGCCCGAAAGAAGTGCAGTTGCAATTATTGACGGTAAATCATCGTCTGTAGTGGAATACTGAATAAGTTCCGAAACCATTTCACAGGTAGAAGAAGCCGATGGCAGATGATAGAGAATATCTGCGTCACTGATATAATCTTCTGAACGCCTGTGATGGTCAATTACCACACATCCGCCCGCACTGTCAATTAACTGAGGACACTCCATCAGAATTTTTCTGTGAGTATCCACAATAACAAGGAGAGTATCTTTATTGCATTTTCCGATTGCTTCTTCAATTCCTATAAAATTATCGAAGCCCTCGCTTTCGGCAAGCGTAATCAAGCTATTTGATAAAGTACTGTTTTTGTCTACAACAACGCTTGCAGGCACACCGTTTACCTCTGAGAGAAAAGATATACCCATTGCCGAGCCAATAGCATCGTAATCGGAATATTTATGACCTACAATAAAGACTTTTTCAAACTTTTTTATAAGTGTTGAAATATTTGCAGCCGTTTTACGGGGCGATACTTTTGAATTATCATTTGATTTATTAGATATACCTCCATAATAAACATAACCGTCGTCAGTATAAATTGCAACTTGATCTCCGCCGCGGCCCAATGCCATATCAAGCGACTTTTTCGCTCTGCTTTCGCAAGAAGCAAAATCGTCACCGCAACCTACGCCTATTGAAACCGTTGCATCAACAGACGCATCCTTATACTTATACTCTCTGACAGAATTTAATACAGAAAACTTTTTTTCAGAGAGTTTGTCCAACTCTTTTTTTCGGCCGATTATAAGGAAGCATCCGTTGCTTATTTTTTTAAGAATAACTTTTTCGTCTTTAATCCAGTCTTCAATCCGACTTTCAATACCGCTTAATACCTGTGCAAACTTACTGTCGGTAAGCTTGCGTGCTAACTGTTCAATGTTATCTACAAGCAAATACGCTACAAAAGGTCTTGAGCTTTTATATTGGGCCTCTGTTTCCTTTAAATATGTATCGTCATAAAAATAGAAACAAAGCATCGGATTTGACTTGCTTCTTACTTTTGTAATGAATACCGAATATTTTTTATTTTCAAATACAGCGTTCGCAAAATTTTTTGAGGCATATTTCGAGTAATTGAAGTCGGTGAAAAAATCACTCATATTGATACGGTTTTTACTGTCACCCACTACCTCTTCCGTAAACTTTGAATTAAACCAAACCACATTGCCTCGCATATCGCACATAGCACACGGAAGCGGAAACGACTCAACAGCATTTGAGCCGTCACCTAAAGATTTGCTAACCTCTGAAACATATTTTTTTGTATTTGTGAAAGAAAGGACTGAATATAAAATATTTATAAATAAAACTAAGGCGCAAGCAATCAAAAACAAATATGCTGTTTTATTATCCAATGCATAAGATATTCCCGAAAAAGCCAAAAGCAGTAAAGCCGCCAAATATCCCGATGGGTTTTGATAAAACATTGCTTTAATTTTCATATTCAATCCTCTTTTTTGTGTAATTATTTTATATTAAACCTCTAAAATAATCGGTAAAATCATTGGATTACGCTTGGTGCGTTCATACATAAGTCTTGAAATCTCGTCACGAATTTTACTTTGCATTGCATTAAGATCAAAGTTATACGGCGGAAAACTGTCTATAACATTCATAGAAACAGAAACAGCCTCATTCATTAAAAACTCTGCTTCTTTAACATAAACAAAGCCCTTTGAAACTACCTCGGGACCGCTGAGAAGTTCACCGGACGCGGCATCTATTGCAGCCGTAACAATAATAATACCGTCCTGACCCAAATGCTGACGCTCCTTCATAACACGGGCGCCTACATCGCCTACACCGTAACCGTCAACATAAACTTTACCGCTGGCAACGGTACCCGAAACAGAAATATTCTTTTCGGAAACAGAAACCTCATAGCCGTTATCTGCAATAACAATATTATTAGGACTCATACCGATGCTTTCGGCAAGCCGCGCGTGATACCGCAAGTGCTTTTGCTCGCCGTGAACAGGTATAAAGTATTTAGGTTTAACAAGTGAAAGCATCAATTTAAGCTCTTCTTGGCAAGCGTGACCCGAAACATGCACATCATACATTTTTTCGTATATCACTCTTGCACCGAGCTTCAATAAATCATTTATAACTCTGTAAACGGTTTTTTCATTACCGGGAATAGGTCTGGCAGAGATAATAACGCAGTCATTAAATCCTACGGCAACTTTACGGTGATTACCCGAAGCCATTCTCGAAAGAGCAGACATAGCCTCGCCTTGACTGCCTGTTGTAACAATAACAAGTCTGTCGTCCGAATAACGCTTAATTTCATCAATACCTATTAAAACGCCCTCGGGAATATTGATATAACCTAACTCAACCGCAATAGATACTACATTTTCGAGACTTCTGCCCGAAAGAGCAACTTTTCTGCCCATTGCATAAGCAATATCTACAATCTGCTGAACCCTGTGGATATTTGAAGCGAATGTAGCTATTATGATTCGTCTGTCACCCGCTTCATTAAAAAGATTGCGGAATGTTTCGCCGACCTTACTTTCGCTTTGGGAATAACCCGGTTGCTCGGCATTTGTAGAATCGGAAAGTAAACATAAAACACCCTCGTTGCCAAGCTCTGCGAACCTTGACAGATTAATAATATCGCCGTCTATCGGGTTTGTATCTATTTTAAAGTCGCCCGTCTGAACAATAGTGCCAACCTCACACTTAACAGCCAAAGCACAAGCACCCGGAATTGAATGGTTAACATTGATAAATTCAACATCAAAATCACCCAGTGATACAACATCGCCTGTGTCTACAATGTGAATATTAACGCTGTGGTCTAATTTGTGCTCTTGAAGTTTACCGCGAATAAGACCTGCGGTAAGCAGTGTAGCATAAACCGGAATATTTACCTTTTTAAGCAAATAAACAAGACCGCCTATATGATCCTCATGACCGTGTGTAATTAAAATACCCTTTACTTTATCAACATTTCTTTCGATATAGGTAAAATCAGGTATAACAAAATCAACACCTAATTGATCTGACTCAGGAAAGGCTAAACCGCAGTCAACAATAATCATAGACTTGCCGTATTCGTAGCAAGTCATATTTTTACCGACTTCGTTAAGGCCGCCTAAAAAAGACACCTTTATCGGCATATTGCTTTTCGGAGGGGTAATCTTAGAATAACGCCGGTTTTTTTGTGAAGCATTTTGAGAATTGTTGCTTGTTTTACTTTTGTTATTCGTTTTAGTGTTTTTTGATGACTGCTTTTTTGTTTGATTGGTTGATTTTTTCGTTGTTTTGTTACTTGTGCTCTTTTTGGTTTGTTTTTTACTGTTTTTTTGAGAATTATTCTGTTTTTTACCTTGTTTTTTCGGAGCTTCTAATGAAGAATTTTCATTATTTTGATTCTCTTTTGACATATTTTTCTCCTATTTAAATTTTAAAAACTATATTTTATGTAACAACATCGCATAATAACCTAATTATTGAATTTATATTTTACTATCAATATGAAGTATTGTCAAGTAATACAATAATATATATTGAAAACAATTAAAATTATTGCCTTATAAACTTATTTTAAACAAATATCGGAATAAACTATTTAAAAATCAGTAAAAATGTGGTAAAATCAAGAAAATTCTTTGCAAAGGTATAAAATATATGAAACAGGTTGAAATTTTTACAGACGGCGCTTGCAGCGGTAATCCCGGCCCCGGAGGTTGGGGTGCTGTGTTAAGGTGTGACGGAATAGAAAAAGAACTCAGCGGCGGTGAAAAAGAAACTACCAACAACAGAATGGAATTAACTGCCGTTATTGAGGCATTAAAAGCCCTGAAATATCCGTGCAGCGTTACAATCACTACTGATTCAAAATATGTTTACGACGGCATCACAAAGGGCTGGGCAAAGTCATGGAAAGCTAACGGGTGGCGAAAAAAAGACAAAAAACCTGCACTTAACCCTGATTTGTGGGATACTTTACTTGGTCTTTTAGATATTCACACAGTTACATTTAATTGGGTGAAAGGTCATAACGAACACCCTGAAAACGAAAGATGTGACAGACTTGCAGTAAAAGAATGTGAAAAATATAAATAAAAAATCAGACTAATACCACAAAACAAATAAAAAATCAAGACTTGTAATATCTTTTAAAATATGTTACTTAATATATATGAACTTATATTTTAGGGGTGTCATATATGTGTAATAAAAAATCAATTTGCGGTGCAGATTGTGACAATTGCGGTTTCGGTCAAAATAACGGCTGTAAAGGGTGCGTTAATTCAAACGGTTGCCCTTTCGGTAAAAAATGCTTTGTTTTTGACTACATAAAAATTGGTGGAAAAGAACATTTTGAGGCTTTCAAAAATCAGTTAATTACCGAATTTAATGAACTGAAAATAGCGGGTATGCCGAAAATAACAGAACTCTACCCTATTGTAGGCGCTTATGTTAATTTGGCGTATACATTCCCAAACGGCAAAGAACTGAAACTGCTGAGCGATAACGAAATCTATCTTTGCTCACAGGTTGAATGTGAATTTAATGACGGCAGTTTTGTAAAATGCTTTGGGCTTGTGGCTAATACGGACTTTTTACTTGTTAGTGAATACGGCGAAAACTGCACAGACCCGCAGTTGTTGGTATTTAAGAAAAGATAATCGGAGGTCGATTATTATGAAAAAGAAAATTATAATAATTTCAGGTATCGTTGTAACCGTTTTGGTTGTAGCTTGTTCTCTGCTTTTTATTTTTAAACCTTGGGGTAAAAAGCCTTTCAAAAATATAAAAGCAGAAGATATTAAAAGTGTATCAGTTGAGTTATTACCGCCTAATGATACAGAAGAATTATCAAATGAAGAAATCAGAGAATTTGTCGACATTCTCAATACTGTTGTAATATACAACAAAGATGATTCCTATACAGAATATAACGGTCAGGCTGTTATATTCACTATAACAAAAAAGGACGGTTCAACCGTTACGGTTAATGCTTATAACCCTTTTATAGTTATTGACGGCGTAGGTTATAAATGCTTATATGAGCCAACCGAAGAATTGAGTAATTTTGCTGATTCTCTCCAACAATAACGCTGTATTTGATAATTTGGCCGTAAGGCTTTATTATAAATTTAATTTTTAAGGAGATTGCTGTTTGAAGAAAAACAACAACTTGGAGATTGTAGAATAACCGAGAGGTTTGTAAATACAATCACCGCAAGCCTCCCGGTATTGCAGTTAACAATCATCATAGGAGTATAAATAAAATGAGCAAAAATAACTACATAATTCGTTTAGAAAGAAAAGATGAGCAACGCGAAGTTGAAAATCTTGTAAGAGAAAGTTTCTGGAATGTTTACAGACCCGGCTGTTATGAACACTTTGTTTTAAATCAACTAAGAAACGACAGCGCGTTTGTTCCGGAGCTTGACCTTGTTTTAGAGCTTGACGGAAAACTGATAGGTCAGGTAATGTTTATGAAAGCAGTAATTAAAGCAGACAGTGGCAGAGATATTGATATTATGACATTAGGACCTATAGGTATACTGCCTGAATTTAAAAGGCAAGGCTATGGGAAAATCTTACTTGATTACACTTTAGAAAAGGCTAAAGCTTTAGGCTGCGGTGCTGTTTGCATGGAGGGTAACATCGACTTTTACGGTAAATGCGGTTTTACTTATGCAAAAGAGTACAACATTCGTTATCACGGTTTATCTGACGGTGAAGATTCTTCGTTCTTTTTGTGTTGTGAGCTTATTCCCCATTATTTAGACGGCGTAACCGGTGTATACCGTACGCCTGACGGATATATGGTAAGCGAGAATGATGTTGAAGAATTTGACAAACTCTTTCCGCCTAAAGAAAAACTAAAACTTCCGGGACAAATATTCTAAATGAAAGACCCCAACCGATTTTATTTTGAGTCGGTTGGGGTTGTGTTTATTTATACATATCAGAAATTTCTTTATAGTTTGGCATAAACTGTTCAATAAAGCTATAAAACTCTTTACTGTGATTATGATGCTTTATGTGTGCCAATTCGTGTATAACCACATAATCTATAAACTTTTCGTCTTTATCCATAAGATACAGAGAAAAATTCAAGTTATTTTCACCCGAACAAGAGCCGTAACGCTTCTTAGCGGAATTGATTTTTACAGATGCAGGTGTAACACCCATTATTTTAGAAAAATGCTCAACTTTTTGAGGAATTATCTCTTTAGCGAGATTTCTCATTTTTTCAATATCCTCTTTAGAATATTCAACTCTGTTTTTTGACTTTTCTTGTTGTTTTGTTATTGCTTCCTGCAGCCAAAATTTCTTTTCTTCCAAAAATTCATCTATGCGTTTTTGAGAAACAAACCTTGGTGCGCGAACTGTTACATTACAATTTTCATCTACTTGAATAGATATGGTTTTGCGTTTCGAGCGAATAAGCTCATACTGAATTTTCATAAATTATCCTATCAAATCGGCTGTAAAAAACTTTCGTTTCTTACAGCCTTTTACTTTTATGTATATTTACGGTTGAACGGTAAACGGTATAGCTTCTTTTGCAGTTTCAACTGAAATAAAGTTGTTGTTTTCAGCATAGTTCCATTTCATATCAAAGCAAAGTCTTACTGCATCAATGGGAATGAAAAGCTCTTGCCTTTCCGGATCTCCCGCTCTGTATACGGCGCCCGGTAATTTTATTTCTTTGCCGTCAGCGGTAACAGCAATATCCGAGTTCTCAAAGAAAGTTGCTTTTTTACCGAATACGCCCAATGTAACCTTACCCTTTTCCTTAACAACCTCGGCACATATAGAACTGAACATAATTGCAAGGGGTGAATACCAAATTCCGTCTTTATTTTCTGCCCAGTTTTGTCTTTCGCCGATGCCCAACTGCGCGCCTTTAAAAAATACGCGAGGTCTTCTGAAATACGGAGCGCATGCATAGGGTAAAATTCTGTCGTTTGCTTTATCTACAATACATTGGTCTAAAATTCTGCCGTCATTTGTTTTAGATGTAAGAATAACTTTATCTTTAAATACTTCAACAATAGCCACAGTTGAAATGTCTTCTGCACTCGGAAAATATGCCGCATGCCAAACCTTTTTAACAGTAGCAGTACCCGGTGGGTTAAAGTGACTGTTAGCAAGCTCGTAGTGAATAGTACCTTGAGAAGGTCTGTCATACATAGATTCATTTTTCATCGGGAATGTTCTTGAGAAGTTATGCTCATGACCTGAGAAAAGAATGTCAAGCTGCTCCATACCCTCACGCATCATAGGGTAAGCATCGTCATTGCTGAGCTCAGGGCCTGCATAGTAAATCGGGAAGTGATATGAACCGAATTTCCAAGTTTTTCCGCAAGTGGGTAAATCTTTACACAGCCATTCGTTAACATCTTCGGGCCCGTTAACGGCTATCATTGAGAAATGAGCGTTGCCGTAATCAAAGGCATAAGTTTCAGTCTTCCAACCCTCAGGACCGTTGTATGGGTAAGAGCCTTTAAACTGCTTGCAGAAAAATGCCGCAGGCTCTGAATAATACCTGCCTATGCCATTCTCGTAATCTTTAAAACCGCGGGTATCGTGGTTGCCAACTTCCATCATATAAGGTATGCTCTCAATAATACCTTTTAATCCCTCAAATGCGCCGTTCCACTGAACCTCATGCATACCGCAGTCAGTATTGTCGCCTGCAGTCAAAATAAATTTTGTATCAGGATTTTCTTTAAGAACATCCTTTAAAAATTTATTGAGTTTTGAATAATCAGGCAAATGATGAGGCGTGCCTTTTTGATGGTCTGAAATAGCAATAAACTTGAAGCTTGCGGCATTAGGGTCTTCGGTAATAAATGAAAACTCCTCACTTCTGTATTCATCATTACCCACAGTGTAAAAATACCTTGTGGCAGGCTCTAATCCAACCATTTGTGCCCAAAACATATTGCTTATGTCAATATCGCTTTCAAAAACCTCTGTATCGGCGTCAAAACGCATATAATCATCTGTGCCGTCTTTACGGCAAAGAGCATAACCGTTTTCTACATCTACGGATGTACGCCATGTAACAGTCATAGAAGTTTTAGCATCACCGTTGATACTGATAAAAATATGATCAGGCTGCGGCATAGAGCCGCGAGGCGGTTTTTTAGAATAATCAACAACCATTTTATATTTCTCCTAAATCTAAATTACTGATATAATTCATTATATCTTTTTTCGAAACAGATACCTTACCCTGAACCATAGTGCCCCTGCCGCCGCCTTTGCCGTTAAGACAGGAATTTATATTTCGGGCAACAGAAATCATATCAAGAAAGTCACTTCCGGCTATATAAGAATAGCCGTCACTGTCGTTACCTGAGAAAACCACGGAAAGCTTAGAAACCGACATTCCGTAATTCACAAGTTCACGCATCATATCTGCATCGTAAAAACAACTAATATAATAAGATATTTCGCCTGTTTTTTCAAGTCTTTCCCGGTCAAATTCTGCAATTTTCATTTTAAAATTGTAAAATTGACTTTTAAGGTTATCGTTTTCTGCTTTTAATCTATCTACAGCCTCAGCAATTTCTAATTGTTTTGCAGATAAAAGATTAGAAACATCTACAACACTTTTTTGCTTTTCCCTGTAATCCCTTAACGCTTTATAACCCGATTTCATGGTTATTCTGACGCCGTTTCTGTGGCGCATAACATCTAAAATTTTTATAAGGCCTATTTCACCCGTTCGTTTAACATGAGGCGCACAGCAAGCACACAAATCAACGCCCTGAATTTCAACAAGCCTTACATTTTCAGTTAAATCTAATTTACTGCGGTAATCTAATTCGGGTAAATCCTCTTTTTCGGGAAAATAACATTCAACGGTAATATCTTCATAAATAACTTTATTTGCTCTGTCTTCTATATCTAAAACCTGATCTAAAGTCAGTTCGCCGTTAAAGTCAACGGTAACATAATCTTCTTCCATGTGAAAGCCCACATTATCATAGCCGTATAAGCCGTGAACAACGCCCGAAACGATATGTTCACCGCTGTGGTTTTGCATTCTGTTAAACCGTTGTTCCCAATCTATTTTACAAGTAACTGTATCTCCGACATTTAACTGAGTTTTAACATAATGTTTTATTACTCCGTTTTCTTCCTGAACATCAAAAACCTTAACATTACTTATGCAACCCGTATCAGCTTTTTGCCCGCCTCCCTCCGGGAAAAAAGCAGTTTGTGACAATATGGCATAAAAGCCGTTTGCACAGGCTTCGCATTGCAAAACCTGTGCAGTAAATTCATTTATATAGCTATCAGCATAATACAGTTTTTCAGTAATCATAAATCAACCTCAAAAAATATAATTTGAAACGGTGCCGTTGTAAAATGAAAGAGAGAGAGCAATAAGAAACTGCCCCAGAAAATATGTACTTAAATTTAAAATTATTGTACGCCTTTTTGTGCGTTCCTCATCTTTTTTAGAAAAGTATATGGTTGTCAGGAACATATCTGAAACCATAAATAATAACGCCCCGACACCAAGCAATATTGTATCAATATAAGGCTCTGAAAGAGCAAGACTTATTGCTAAACCCACAAAGGCAGTTAATCCCATACCGTACGCAATTGTCATTCCCTTGAATTTACCGAAATCTATATTAAAGAATTTCTCATTCAGCGGAACCGATATAATTGATATAATCATTAAAGCAACCATAAAAATAACATTTATATAAGTTAGTTTATAAGCTGAAGCCAAACCGAATATATAACCGAAATGACCCAGTAAGAAGCAGGTAAATCCGCAACGAAGAAAGACATTATCATCCTCCGGATAAACATATTTCAAATCAAGCGATACATCACCCAAAAGCCCCATAAATGCAGCTAAAATCATAGAGCAGCCGAAAGTTTTAGTTATTAACTCATTTTGCAAAAAACCGGCACAAGCTGTTAAAACAAAAAACATACCTGAAATACCTTTTAACAAAGCAATATGTAACGGTACTGTTGCTTTACGCTTTGAAATAAATATTACAGTTACAATAATTCCTACACAAAATATTATGTACGACATATTTTCACCCCAAAATTTGAATAAATAACATATTTTATCCCTTATTTTGATATTAACACAACAGGTGTTTAATTTCAATAGAATATTGTTGTTGTCATTAACAAAAAAACAGGTCAAAAATTTATACAATTTAACAAATAAAAAGATATTGATTTTTTGTAAAAAAAGTGTTAACATTTAACTAAAGTTTAGTACGCCCACGAAACTTACGATGACAACGACAACTATCTGTATACAGAGGTAGTTGTCGTTGTTTTTTATTTGTCAAATTATACAATTATTAAAATACATTTTTTAAAAATATTATGTGAGAAATTGCGTTTTTCTATTGATATATTTCAATAGTTGTTGTAAAATATCAGTAATTATGGTGTAGTGTGTCTTTTTGTGCGAAGATATGCTGAAATGAGGTTTATATATGCCGCTTGTAACATTAGAAACATTACTTAAAAACGCTGAACAAAAAAAGATTGCTACAGGTGCCTTTTCAGTTGGAAATATGGAAATGATTTTGGGTGCGGTAAAAGCCGCCGAAGAAAACAAAACACCTATAATTTTACAAATCGCAGAAGTGCGTCTGCCTACTTCTCCGTTAAAGATAATCGGACCTATGATGGTAGCAGCCGCAGAAAACAGTTCTGTAGATATTTGTGTACACTTAGATCACGGTCTGAATTACGAAACAGTTGAAACTGCTCTTGAATTGGGCTTTTCATCTGTTATGTTAGACGGGTCTTTGTTGCCTTTTGAAGATAACATAGCCCTTACCAAGCGTGTAGTTGATACCGCCAAAGAATACGGTGCATCTGTTGAGGCCGAATTAGGAGTTGTAGGCGGTAACGAGGGCGGCGGCAAAGGTCACGAAATAAAATACACCGATCCCGCTCTTGCCGAAGAATTTTGTAACAGAACCGGTATAAATGCATTAGCTGTTGCCATAGGAAATGCTCACGGTAATTATCCGGTTACTCCGAAGCTGAGATTTGATGTTTTAAAAGAAATTAACAAAAACTGCGATACGCCTTTGGTATTACACGGCGGCACCGGTGTTACACCCGGGGATTTTCAGGAATGTGTACGAAAAGGCGTGCGTAAAATCAACATTGCAACCGCAAGCTTTGACGCTGTTGCAAAATCCGCAAAAGAAACCTGTAACTCAGACAAATACAACTACTTTGATTTGTCAAAAAATATGGCAAACGCCGTATATGAGAATGTAAACAAACATATTAAAATATTTAATATGGAAGAATTAGAGCAACAATAAAGACGAGGAGACTTATTATGAAATACATAGAGTTTGACAACAGTAAAGAATATGACCTTATTCTTTTAGGCCGTGTTGCAGTTGACCTTAACCCTGTTGATTACTACTGCCCTCTTTCCGAAAGCACAACTTTCAAAAGATATTTAGGCGGTTCGCCTGCCAATATTGCGGTAGGTCTTTCAAGGCTTGGTAAAAAATGCGGTTTCTTTGCAAAGGTATCTGATGATGAACTCGGTACATTTGTTGAGAACTTCTTTAAAAATGAGGGTATTGACTGCTCACACATTACCCGTTGCGAAAACGGCGAAAAAATCGGTCTTACATTCACAGAGATTCGTTCAGAAACAGAAAGTTCAATTTTGATGTACAGAAACGAAGCTGCAGACCTTAAACTTGATGTTAAAGATATTGATGAAGAATACATCAAAAAAACAAAGGCTCTTCTTATTTCAGGCACGGCTCTTTGCGAAAGTCCGTCAAGAGAGGCTGCTCTTAAAGCTACTTTACTTGCAAAGAAAAACAATGTTCCTGTTATATTTGATATTGACTACAGAGCATATAATTGGAAGAGTTCTGATGAAATTGCTATTTACTATTCTACGGTTGCACAATATGCAGATATTATTTTAGGCTCCCGTGAAGAATTTGATTTAACAGAAAAATTCCTTTGCCTTGACGGAAGTGATAAACAGAGTGCAGGATATTGGCATTCTAAAGGAGCAAAAATTGTTGTTATCAAACACGGTAAAGAGGGCTCTACCGCATATACTAATGACGGCGAAAGCTATAAAATCAAACCGTTTCCTGTTAAGCTTCTCAAGTCTTTCGGCGGCGGAGACGGCTATGCTTCTGCATTCCTCTACGGCTTATTTGAGGGTTGGGATATTTGGGATTGCCTTGAATTCGGCTCTGCGTCTGCTGCCATGCTTGTTGCAAGCCACGCATGTTCTCAGGATATGCCGTCAAGTGACGCTGTAAAAGAATTTATAAAAAAAGAAAAAGCCGAATACGGCGAAATGATTGCGCGCGGCTGATCGCGACTTATATTAATTTTATTATGAAAAAAAGTTTCAAAAAAAATGTTAAAAAACTTATCATAACAGCGCTTCTCTTGTGCCTTGTGTTTGCACAAATCCCCTTGCTTATAAATGCATATATGTATAAGTATTCTTCAGCGTATATTCTTACCGTTGAAGAAGCCGCCGAGAATAATTTCGATTGCGTGCTTGTTTTGGGTGCGGGAGTCAGAGGAAACTCCCCCACACCCATGCTTGAAGAAAGACTCAACAAAGGTATTGAGATATATAACACAGGTTCTACAAACAGACTTCTTATGAGCGGCGACCACGGACGCACCGATTATGACGAAGTCAATGTTATGAAGAATTTCGCAATCGATGAAGGTGCAGTTGCAGATGAGGTGTTTATGGACCACGCAGGTTTTTCAACCTACGAATCAATGTACCGGGCCAAGGATATTTTTAAAGCACAAAAAATTGTTATAGTAACTCAAAAATATCACTTGTACCGAGCAATATATGACGCCAGAAAATTGGGTCTTGACGCATACGGTGTAGCGGCTGACGGTCAGTACAACTACAGTGCTTCTGTCAGAACCTACAATAACACAAGAGAGGCTCTTGCAAGATGCAAGGATTTTGTTTGGTGCATTGTTAAGCCGGAGCCCACTTTTTTGGGTGACGCAATTCCAATAAGTTCAAGCGGTGTTTTGACAGACGACAAAGTTTAATAAAGGTGATATTTATGTTTGAACAGTTAAATTTTAATGAAAAAGGTATTAAAACGGTTTGCGAAATGAACGGTAAACATTCCGATATGCTTATGAACATTTATGTAAAGCGTTTTGAAGAAAATGAAACATACGAAGTATATAGTGAAGATTGTGAAACTGCTTTTCTTATACTTTACGGAGATGCTGATGTTTCTTGGGACGGACAGACCGAAAATATGGTCAGAGAAAATCCTTTCATTAAGGCTTCATACTGCCTGCATGTTCCAAAATGTGTTAAGGTTTCGGTTAAGGCTAATAAAAAAACCGAAATTCTTATTCAACAAACCGATAACGACATTGTATTTACCCCTGTATTCTACACCCCTGATATGATACTATACCAGCATTTCGGTAAGGATCAGTGGGAAGGTGCAGGCTACCGAATTGTTTCAACAGTATTTGATCACGATAATGCTCCGTACTCAAATATGGTATTGGGCGAGGTGTTCAACCAACCGGGCAGATGGTCAAGTTACCCGCCTCATCACCACCCCCAGCCCGAAGTTTATTACTATCAGTTTGACAAACCCCAGGGCTTCGGTGCCGCTTTTGTAGGTGATGATGTATTCAAGAGTGTTCAAGGCAGTGCAGTTTACATTACTGACGGAAAAGATCATGAACAAGTGGTTGCTCCCGGCTATGAAATGTGCTATGTCTGGATGGTTCGCCATCTACCCGAAGACCCTTGGCTCAAAACGACAAGATTTGTTTCAGAAGAACACCTGTGGCTCACAAAATAAAAACATAAATTATTCTTTAAGGAGTGATATGTAAATGCCTATTATGACAATGGGTCAAGCCCTCGTTAAGTTTTTAGATAACCAATATGTTTCATTTGACGGAAAAGAGACAAAATTTGTAGACGGCGTATTCACTGTATTCGGTCACGGAATTGTTGTCGGTTTCGGTCAGGCTCTTGATGAAAATCCGGGTTCTCTTAAAGTTTATCAAGGCAAAAACGAACAAGGTATGGCTCACGCCGCCACAAGTTTTGCCAAGCAAAACAACAGAAGAAAAATTATAGCTTGCTCATCTTCAATAGGTCCGGGAGCGGCTAATATGATTACAGCTGCCGCTACCGCCACAGTTAATAATGTACCGCTTCTGCTCTTCCCTGCCGATACATTTGCAACAAGACAGCCTGACCCTGTGTTGCAACAATTTGAACAATCATATTCACTTGCAACTACAACAAACGATGCTTACAAACCTGTTTGCCGTTATTGGGACAGAATTACAAGACCCGAACAGCTTATGTCTGCAATGATTAATGCTATGCGTGTTTTAACAGACACAGCAAATACAGGGGCGGTTTGTATTGCTCTTTGCCAGGATGTTGAGGGCGAAAGCTACGATTACCCTGATTATTTCTTTGAAAAAAGAGTACATAAGATTACAAGAATTGCTCCTGCAACGGACGAAATTGAAGATATTGCTGAAATTCTTAAATCTGCTAAAAAACCTCTTGTTATTGCAGGCGGCGGTGTAAGATATTCAGAGGCAGGTTTAACTCTTCAAAAGTTCTGTGAAAAACACAACATTCCTTTCTCCGAAACCCAAAGCGGTAAATCATCCGTTCACTCCTCTCACCCGCTTAATTTAGGCGGTGTAGGCGTTACAGGTAATCTTTCTGCTAATGTAATAGCAAAAGACGCTGATGTAATTATCGGTGTAGGAACCCGTTTTTCGGATTTTACTACAGCCTCAAAATCTTTATTTAAAGATGATGCAAAATTTATTACAATCAACACAGACAGATTTGACGCTTATAAAATGTCTGCTGTTAAAGCCGTATGTGACGCTAAGCTGGGTATTGAAGCCTTAGACAAAGCTATCGGAGATTACAAAACAAGTTATACCACTGAAATTGCTGATGTAAAAAAAGCTTGGGAACAAGAAATGATTCGTCTTTCAAATTACAAATATGACGAAAACTTTGAACCTCTTATTAAAGCACGCTATGAAGAAACAATTCCTGAATTTGTTGAAAAAATCGGCGGCACTATTACACAAACATCTGCATTAAGCCTTATTCGTAAAACTATTGACGATGACGCAATTGCTGTTGCGGCTGCAGGCTCACTGCCGGGCTGTATGCAAAGAATGTGGACTACCGACAGTCTTTACTCATACAATATGGAATACGGTTATTCTTGTATGGGTTACGAAATTGCAGGCGCTTTAGGCTCAAAAATGGCAGAACCTGATAAAGAAGTTTACGCTTTTTGCGGTGACGGCAGTTACCTCATGCTTCACAGCGAGCTTGTAACATCTATTCAAGAAAACAAAAAAATCAATGTCCTTTTATTTGATAACTCCGGTTTTGGCTGTATTAACAATTTACAAATGTCTAACGGTATCGGTAACCTTGCAACAGAGTTCAGACGCCGTGACGAAAACGGTAATCTCTTAGGCGGTCTTTTAGAAATCGACTTCGCTAAATGTGCATCAGGTTACGGTGTAAAAACTTATACAGCAAAAACATTGGAAGAATTGGAAGCTGCCCTCATAGACAGCAAAAAACAAACAGTATCAACACTTATTGATATTAAGGTATTGCCAAAAACCATGACAGACGGTTATGACGCTTGGTGGCATGTTGGTATTGCATCTACATCTTCAAAAGAGTCTGTAAATACGGCTTTTGAAAATAAACAAAAAAATCTTAGCAAAGCGAGGAAGTTCTGATGCTTGACAAAAACAAAGTAAAACTCGGTATTGCTCCTATCGCGTGGACAAACGACGATATGCCGGACCTGGGAGCAGAAAACACTTTTGAACAATGCATTTCCGAAATGGCACTTGCAGGCTTCACAGGTTGTGAGGTCGGTAACAAGTACCCTAAAGACACAAAGGTTCTTAAAAAAGCCCTTGATTTACGCGGTATGCAAATCTGCAACGCTTGGTTTTCAACATTTTTAACAACAAAACCTTATGAAGAAACAGAGGCTGAATTTATTAAGCACATTACATTCCTTAAAGAAATGGGTGCAAAAGTTGTCGGTGTATCTGAACAAGGTCACTCAATTCAAGGTACAGACCTTTCAATTTTTGACGATAAATATGTTATGAATGATGAAGAATGGGATATGCTTTGCACAGGTCTTAACAAATTAGGTAAAGTTGCAAAAGATATGGGTATTACCCTTACATTCCACCACCACATGGGTACAGTAGTTCAGACAGAAGCTGAAATCGACAGACTTATGGAGAACACAGACCCTGAACTCTTTAATCTTTTGTTTGACTCAGGTCACCTTGCATATTGCGGTGAGGACTATATGTCTGTTCTTAAAAAGTATATTAACAGAATTAAACATGTTCATCTTAAAGATATTCGCCCTGATGTCATTGCCGATGTAAAGGCAAATCACGAAAGCTTCTTACAAGGCGTCAGAAAAGGTACTTTCACAGTACCCGGTGACGGTGCTATTGACTTTGCGCCTATTTTTGATGTTCTTTCCGAAAACAACTACGAGGGTTATGTTCTTGTAGAGGCTGAACAAGACCCGGCAGTTGCTAACCCGTTTGAATACGCTGTTAAAGCGAGAAAATACATTGCTGAAAAAGCAGGATTATAATAAAGGTGAGATAAAATGGCAGAAAAACTTAAATATTATTGTAACGGTAAATATGTTGAATCAAAAACAGATATCTGGTATGATCTTCATAATCCAAGCACAGGCGAAATAACAGGCTATGCACCGTGTTGTACCAATGATGAGGTTTTGGGTGCTATTGCAGCGGCAAAAGCGGCATACCCGGGTTGGAGAGCTACTCCGGCAGTTAAAAGAGCACAAATTCTTTACAAGGTTCGTGACCTTTTAATTGAACACATGGAAGAACTCACAAGACTTGTTGCAGAAGAAAACGGCAAAGTGTGGTCAGAAGCTGAGGGCGATGTTCTCAAAGCGAAAGAAGGAACAGAGCTTGCTACACAAGTTCCGTCACTTATGATGGGCGAAAGTATGATGGACGCTTCTACGGGCTTTGATACAGTTAAATACCGTGAGCCTATGGGTGTTTTTGCAGGTATTGTTCCTGTTAACTTCCCTGCTATGATTCCCTTTGGCTGGATGACTCCTACCTGCGTTGCCTGCGGTAATACAATTGTACTTAAAGCGGCTTCACTTACTCCGAGAACTGCTCTCAGAATTGCAGAGCTTTATACAGAAGCAGGTATGCCTGACGGTGTTGTTAATGTTGTTACATGCTCAAGAAATGAAATAAACACAATTCTTGATCACCCTGATATAAAAGGTATTACATTTGTCGGCTCTACCCCTGTCGGTAAACTTATTTACGAAAGAGCTGCTAAAGCAGGTAAAAGAGTTCAGGCTCTTTGCCAAGCAAAAAATCATGCGCTTATTCTTGAAGACGCTCCTATTGAAAGAACTGTTGCAGGCGTTATTAACTCTGCTTACGGTTGTGCGGGTCAGCGTTGTATGGCTCTCTCATGCTGTGTAGTTCAAGAATCTATTGCCGATAAATTCGTTGCTGAACTTAAAAAGCAAGCAATGAACATTAAAGTCGGTGAATCGGTAGATAAATCTTCAAAGCTCGGCCCTGTTACATACAAAAAACATTATGACGAAGTTGTTGCCGATATCCAAAAAGGTGTTGACGAGGGCGCAACACTCGTTCTTGACGGCAGAAATCCTAAGGTTGACCCCGGCCTTGAAAACGGCTATTTTGTAGGTCCTACAATTTTTGATAATGTTACAGAAGATATGACTATCGGCAGAGATGAGGTATTCGGTCCTGTTCTTTGCATTAAGAGAGTTAAAAACTTTGAGGAAGGCTTAAAGGTTATGAACACTAACCCTTATGCTAACGGCTCTGTTATATTTACACAAAACGGCCACTATGCAAGAGAATTTACCCGCCACACAGACGGCGGTATGGTTGGTGTTAATGTTGGTATTCCGGTACCAATCGGATTCTTCCCGTTCTCAGGCCATAAAGATTCATTCTTCGGCGACCTTCACTGCCTCGGTAAAGACGCTTACAGATTCTTTACAGAAAGCAAATGTGTAACCACCCGTTGGTTTGACGAAGAAGAAATCAAGAAAAAAGAAGTATCTACTTGGGACGGTACTATCTAAGGTATTTTTAAGGAAAGAAAGGATATAATTATTATGCTTAACATTGGTATTGTCGGCGCCGGCCGTATCGGCAAGGTTCATCTTGAATCTATTTCATATCATGTAAAAAATGCAACAGTAACTGCTATTGCAGACCCATTTATGAATGACGAAACAAGGGCTTTTTGTGAAGGCTTCGGCGTTGAAAAAATATACACAGACTACAAAAAAATCATAAAGGACGAAACAATTGACGCAGTTCTTGTTTGCTCTTCAACCGACACACATGCTTCTATTTCAATAGAAGCCATCAACGCAGGCAAACACGTATTTTGCGAAAAACCCGTTGACCACTCTGTAGCTAAAATCCAGGCAGTTGCCGATGCACTTGCAAAACACCCTGAGGTTAAATTTCAGGTTGGTTTTAACCGTCGTTTTGACCACAACTTTGCCGCTGTTCGTAAAGCATACGATGACGGCAGAATCGGTGACGCTCACATTCTTAAAATTACATCTCGTGACCCTGAGCCGCCAAACCCTGCTTACATTAAAGTATCAGGCGGTATCTTCCTTGATATGACCATTCACGATTTTGATATGGCTACATTCCTTACAAACAGCGATGTTGAAGAGGTTTATGTTAACTCAGCTGTTCTTGTTGACCCTGCTATAGGCGAGCAAGGTGATGTTGACACAGCAATTATAACAATGAAAATGGCTAACGGTGCACTTGCAGTCATTGATAATTCTCGCCGTGCAGCATACGGCTACGATCAAAGAGCCGAGCTTTTCGGCTCAAAAGGTATGGTTGCTACAGCTAACGATACACTTTCTACTGCTGTTGTTGCCGATGCAAACGGTGTTACAGGCGAGAAACCTCTCTTCTTCTTCCTTGAAAGATATATGGAATCCTTCTCAGAAGAAATGCGTCAGTTTGTAGATGCTTGTGAAAACAATAAAGAAGTTCCGGTTGGTATCCACGCCGGTATGCAATCAGTAAAAATCGGACTTGCAGCTAAACTCAGTGTTGCAGAACACCGTCCGGTAAAAATTTCGGAGATTAACTAAGATATGTCTCAAAAAAACTATGATATTATAGTTATAGGCGCAGGTTGCGGCGGTCTTACTGCTGCAGCTTGCGCTGCAAAAAACGGTAAAAATGTTCTTGTATTAGAGCGTCATAACTCACCCGGTGGCTTCGCATCAAGCTTTGTGCGAGGTCGTTTTGAGTTTGATATTTCACTTCATCAGTTATGCAGTTTTTCACGGCAGACCAATGACGGAGATGTCAGAAAAATATTTGATTATTTAGGAATTAGCGAAAAAATCAAATGGACAAGCATTCACGAGGCTTACAGACTTATTACGACCTGTTCTGACGGAAGTAAAATTGATGTAGCTTTACCTATGGGGGTGGAAAACTACATTGAAGCCATGGAAATGTATGTTCCCGGCAGTAAAGACTCTTTAATCAGGTTATTTAACATAGCAGAAGAAATTGAGCAGGCTACCGATTATTTTGCAGAACTTGACAGTAAAATAAATCTCAAAACAGCTAAGAGTATACTGAAAAAATACGGAAATTTTGTAAGAACAGCACCGTACTCCGTTAATGATGTTTTGGACGCAATAGATATGCCTAAAAAGGCACAAGAGATTTTTACGGCTTATTGGGTTTATTTAGGTATAGACTGCGATAGGCTTAGTTTTACTCACTATATCTCTATGGTATATTCATATTTAAAATACGGCGCTGTTGTGCCGACACACAGAAGTTACGAAATGAGTATGGCTTTAGCGGGAGTTATCGAAGATAACGGCGGAGAAATACGCTATAATTCTCATGTATCAAGAATACTTGTAAATGAATCTAAAGCTGTTGGCGTTATATTAAAATCGGGTGAAAAAATTTATTCGGAGCATATTATATGCAACTGCTCCCCTACAACTGTTTACGGTAAAATGATTAAGTCTAAAAATATTCCCGAAAGTGCAATTAAACGCACAAACGCAAGAACATTCGGTGCAAGAGGCGCTTGCCTTTACCTTGGACTTAACCGCTCACCCGAAGAATTAGGTATAGATAATTACTCTTATTTTATAACAGATACTTCTGACTCTGTTAAACAGTATAACTTAATGAAGCACATTGAAACAAACAATGCTCAGGCAACTGTTTGTTTAAATGCGGCAAATCCAAACTGTTCACCAAAAGGCACAACAATACTTTGTATGACAACCTTATACACTGACGACTGTTGGGCAAACATCGAGCCTGAGCAATACTTTGCCGAAAAAGATATGCTTGCCGCTCGTCTTATAGCAAACTTTGAAAATTCTACGGGAATTATTATTCACAATTCTATAGAAGAATTAGAGGTAGCTACTCCCGTTACTTTTGCAAGGTACACCAACACTCCGCAAGGTACAGTTTACGGTTATTACGGTGATGATTGGGACGGCATTATACCGAGAATTCTTGCCGAAAACCGAGAAAATGAAATCAAAGGTCTTAGATTTTGCGGAGGCTGGGGTGTTCAGCTTTCAGGAGTGAGCAGTTCTGTAGCCTCAGGCAGAAATACTGCTTTTGCTACACTTAACGACATTGAAGAAGAACAAAAGGGGGAAAAAGCTGATGAAAAATAAAACAGTAGTTGACTCCTCTTTAAAAGATATAAAGAAATTTTTAGATATTCCGTCTTACAGACAAGGCGTAATTGACGAAGCAAGCAGTGACCCGATTACATGTAATTTTGCCGTTAACTCAATTGCAAACTTTTTACATCCCACAACTCAGTTTTTAAAGATAAAAAATGTTGTTGAATTTAACAAAGATACAAGAGCGTTTGTATTAGAACCCGATCCGGGTCTTGGCACAGCAAAGCTTGCTTATTTCAGACCCGGTCAGTATATTTCCGTAACCCTTGAAATAGGCTCTTCTATTGTTACAAGACCGTATACAATTTGTTCATCTCCTGCTAATTCGTTAAATGACGAGTATGTAATTGTTGTTCAAAAAAAGCCTAACGGATTTGCTTCTCGATTTATTTTTGATACTTGGGTTAAAGGTACAAAAATAAAAGCGAGTTCACCACAAGGTAATTTTTATTATCAACAACTCAGAGATTCAAGAAATGTTGTTGGTATAACTGATTCGCAAGGTTTTTCATCATTTTTATCAATGGCAGAGGCTATAAACGACAAAACAATTGATATTGATTTAACTCTTTTTTATGCCGCAAGAAAGCGAAATGAGGTTGTTTTAGCAGATAGATTTAACGAAATAGCTTCGCAGACAAAAAAGTTCAGAATTATATATGTTTACAGCGATGAAAGAGTAGCGAAGTGCGAGCGAGGGTTCATTACAAAAACACTTATAGAAAAATATGCACCGACCTCAAAATACAGTTTGTTTGTAAACGGCTCGAACACATTAACCAACAGATTGATGCCCCAAATTGCCGAATTAAAGCTTGAAAAGAAATATCTGAGGTTCGGTTTAAACGGTCAAATACAAAACCCCTCTGCAATACAAGGATTTCCTGCTGACGCTGTTGGCAAAACTTTTTTATGCAAAGTAATAAAAAACGGCGAAGAGATTGCCACTGTTCCCTGCTTATCACAGGAATCGTTACTTGTTGCCTTAGAGCGAGAAGGAATCGCCGCACCGTCTGTTTGCCGTTCCGGTGAATGCGGTTTTTGCCGTGCCAAATTAACAAAAGGCAATGTATTTATTCCTAAATTTGTTGATTCGAGGCGCCTGGCAGATTCAAGTCACGGTATTATTCATCCGTGTTGCTCATACCCTATGAGCAACTTAACTCTTATAATAAACTAAAAGCGGCAACAAATCTGTATTGCTGATAATAATTTAGCTCCGTGATGTTTTAAGCACCACGGAGCTAAATTGTTTTTATTTATTGAAAATCATCAAAGTTTTCATCTGACTTTTTCTTATTTTCAGGCATAACAAGCGGGTCAGGCGGATTAAGAGGAATTGTGCTTGTATCTACAACAGGTGGTGTGCTCTCAGTAACCTTTGTTTCAGAAACCTCATCAACCTGCGCATTATTACCTGTAAGTTTAAATGCGATAGCGGCATTCTGCATTTTAATTTCTTCTAAAGCATCTTTTAATTTATTCTCCATATTTCTTACAGTTATGATTATGTAGCCTAAAATTGAAAACAAAATAACACCGTACACAACTACATAAACAGAAAAATATGACGATGCATCAATAAAATGCAACATAATAAATGCAGGTAAAACAAGTGCCGCAACTACAAATACAACAATGAATATTACCTTTTTGATAATTGCATGAATATCCATAATAATTCTCCCTTTTTATTTATTTTCTTCTGCTATTCTTTTAAGACCTTCAAACCCTATTTTTACGGATTCATACGGGTCCTTACCGTAGCAGTCATCTTGCTCAATAACAATATAGTTAACCCCTATATCTTTACAAGCTCTGTAACAAGCCCCAAGGTCGATATTACCTGTACCGCACTCAGCAAACTTTTGAGTATGGCCGTCCATCTTCATATCTTTGAAGTGGCATACCTCAACTCTTCCGTCAAGCTTTCTGATGTAATCGGCAGGGTTGACTCCGCCGAATTGAAGCCAATATGTATCCGGTATGAAGTATAATGTATCTTTAGAAGTTTCTTCTATAAGTCTTTCCATAGTACGCATACCGTCGTGCTTTTCAAACTCAAATGCATGGTTATGGTAGCAAAGCTGTTTACCGAACTTTTTCATTTCGGTACCGATTTCATTCACTTTATGAATAAAACCCGTAACACCCTCTGCGCTCTCGTGAACAGAGCCGGGCATACAACCGATACCGATATAATCACAACCGATAAGGTCGTGTTCACGGCAAAGCGCTTCTAAATCAAACTTCATTCTGTCGTATGGTTTATGCGTAACACAAACATCCATATTATATTTTTTTACAAGCTCGGCAACTTTTTCAGGGTCAATATCACCGATACCCGAAATTTGAATTACATTGCAACCGATACTTTGTAAAAATTTAAAAGTGTCCTCTAAACCGTCTGCATCTTTACATTGATTTCGCAGCGTATAGAGCTGGACGCCTAATTTAATATCACTCAAAAAAAGCACCTTATTTCTATAATTTTTTTGTTTATTGTAACACATATTTAGAAAAAGTAAAAGTGTTTTTTGGAACTTTTATTGATTTTTAATTATAATAGTGTATAATTATATAGCAGAATATGCTAAGGATTTATTTAATGGGCATATAGTGTTCAATTCTTTTCGGTTGCAATACTTTTTTGTTTGGAGGACCTCATGAAAAAATTATTAATAATATTACTCGTCACTGTTATAGTTTTTGGCGGTGCTACAGCATTATTGGGAGGTAACAGAGCCGACACAGTAACCTGTGAAGTATTTACAGAAGGTGTCCCTGAAGGCACAAAATATATTGAGCTTTTAGTAATCAGCAAGGAAATGGAGAATGCAACAAATTGCAACAAAAACTATTGTGATGAATTAAATATTCCTTACGATTCGGAAATTGTTAAATTAAATTTTGACGGTTACGCATCTTATACATACCACACATTCGGTGCAACTTATTCTAACGCATTCAAAGAAGAAAACGGTATGTGTGAAATAAGCTTTTGTGACGGCAGTGTACTAAATTCAGCAGCAAATTACAGTTCTGTAAGGTTTGCCTATGTTGATAAGGACGGCGAAGTTTTGAAAGTAAGCGATGCCTTTGATATGACTAAATATATCGGTAAAAATATTTTGAAATTAAATGACAAAGAAATTACCCAAAAGGTACGCTCTTTTAAGTATTCTTCAATTATACTAACGGGAGTAGCCGTTATACTGCTTGAACTATTCGTTTTTTATATAATTGTTATATACAAAGACGAAAAAAAGAAAAAATCACAACCGCAAGAGTAAAATAATTAACACACTTTAACAAAAATCTATTGAAAATTTTGTTAAAGTGTGTTATACTTTGTGAGATAAAGGATAACATAAACACTTTGACCGAGAAAGTAAAAATAGCTGTATGTTTCAGAGAGGTTTGCCTTTGGCTGTAAGTAAACTGCATTACATTATTTTGAAGTTCACTCGTGAGTGGTGCGGCTGAAATTCCTGTAGGTCGCAACGGTTGTAACCGTTATATTACAAAAGAGTGTTTACCGTAATTTGCGGTAAAAATTAGGGTGGTACCACGGAGAATGTCTTCGTCCCTTTGGGGATGACGGCATTATTTTTTTACCCACTCCCCTTTTACTAATATTGAAAGGAAGAAAACTATGCTGGAAAAAGCGCAACTTTTAAAAAAACAGTTTGAAGAAAAAGCCAAAAGCACATCTTTGACCTCTGACTTAGAGCAGTTAAGAATTGAGTTTTTAGGTAAAAAAGGTCCTGTTTCCGCTCTTATGAGTGACCTTAGAAATGTTCCTAACGAGCAAAAGAAAGAAGCAGGTCAAATAATCAATGAGGTTAAACAGTTCATTGAGCAAACTATCAGCGAAAAGAGAGCCGAGCTTATTAAATTAGAGGAACAACGCCTTATTGATAAAGCAGAAGATTATGATGTAACATTTCCAATTGATGAAGATAACGGCTCTTATCACCCGATTACACTTGTTCAAAGAGAGGTTGAAGATATTTTTGCCGGCATGGGCTTTACTATTGAGGACTATGATGAAATAGTTGACGATTACCATTGCTTTGAAGCACTTAATATTCCAAAACATCACCCCGCCCGTGATATGCAGGATACCTACTATTTAAGTACAAACCAACTTTTAAAAACTCATACATCTGCCGCTCAAAATGCTATTTATGTAAAATACAAATCACAGCTTGAGGCAGGTAATCCAATCAGAGCTATTTTCCCCGGCAGATGTTTCAGAAACGAGAAAATTGATGCCTGTCACGAAAACACATTCTTCCAGATGGAAGGCGTTATGGTAGACAAAGACATTTCAATATCTAACTTAATTTACTTTATGAAAACAATGCTCTCAGAAGTGTTCCAACGAGATGTTACGGTTCGACTCAGACCCGGCTTTTTCCCATTCGTTGAGCCCGGTTTTGAACTTGATATTCAATGCCTTATTTGCGGCGGTGAAGGTTGCCCGTCCTGTAAAGATTCAGGTTGGCTTGAGCTTTGCCCATGCGGTATGATTCACCCTAATGTTTTAAGTGCGGCAGGTATCGACCCCGAAAAATACACAGGATTTGCATTCGGACTCGGTCTTACAAGACTTGCTATGATGAGGTACGGTATTAAAGATATTCGTGTGTTCAACTCCTGCAACTTAAAATCACTTTCACAGTTTGAAAACGCAACCTTTGTTGAACCTGAAAAGGAGGTCAAATAAATGTTAGTATCAATAAATTGGATAAAAGAATATGTTGACCTCGAGGGTCTTGATATTAAAAAGCTTATAAACTGTTTTACTCTTGCTACTGCTGAGGTTGAAGATATTTTTGTTAAAGGCGAAGATATTAAAGATGTTGTTGTCGGTGAAATTCTTTCTGTAGAAAATCACCCCAACTCAAAGAAACTTCATCTTTTAAAGGTTGACGGCGGCGACAGAATATACGATGTTGTTTGCGGTGCGCCGAATGTTCGTGAAAATATGAGGGTTGCTTTTGTTAAGTGCGGCGGCCGCGTCCCTGCAGGTGAAATTACAAAGGCTACTATTGCAGGTTACGAATCAGAGGGTATGTGCTGTTCTGCATTTGAACTTGGTCTTTCAGATGACAAATCAGGTCTTATGGAAATTGATGTTGACGCTCCTAACGGCACCGATATTAAAGAAATATACCCTGTTGACGATATTGTGTTTGAAGTAGATAACAAATCACTCACAAACAGACCTGACCTTTGGGGTCACTACGGTATCGCAAGAGAATTTGCCGCTCTTACAGACAGAGAGTTAAAACCGCTTCCTTTAGCCGACCTTTCATACGATGGTGATGAAAAAATTAAGGTTACGGTAGAAAGACCTGACCTTGTATACCGTTACTCTTGTATTAAAATGGATAATATTACAAAAAATGTAAGCCCCATGCAGATGCAAATCAGGCTTTACTATTGCGGAATGCGAGGAATAAATCTTTTAGCAGACCTTACAAACTACATTATGCTTGAAATGGGTCAACCTACTCACGCATTTGATGCCAATAAAATTGATGAAATTGTTATAGGCACACCTAAAGAAGATTGCAAATTCACAACTCTTGATAACACAGAGCGTAGTATTACAACCGATACTCTTATGATTCAAAACGGCTCAACTCCTGTTGCTATTGCAGGTATTATGGGCGGACTTGACTCTGAAATAGTCGGAGATACAAACGCTGTGGTTCTTGAATGTGCCAACTTTGACGGTATCAGCGTCAGAAAATCATCTTCAAGACTGGGCCTTAGAACAGACGCCTCTGCAAGATATGAAAAAATGCTTGACCCTGAAATGACAGTTACGGCAGCAGGCAGATTTGTATATCTCTTAAAATCAATAGACGCGGGTGCAAGAATAGCATCTAACCTTACAGACGAATATGTAAGAAAATATCCTGAAATTACTATTGACTTTGATAAAGCCTATGTTGATAAATACACCGGTATTGATATTTCTGAAGAGAGAATTGTTAAAACTCTTACATCTCTCGGTTTTGATGTTGTTAAAAACGGTGATAAATTTACAGTAAAGGTTCCGTCATTCAGAGCTACAAAGGATGTTACCATTAAAGCCGATATTATAGAAGAAATTACCCGTGTTTACGGCTATGATAACTTTAGCATTATTACTACAAAGAGCCCCTTAAAGCCTGTTAAAAGCTCTCCCGTTCGTGCAGAAAGCAATGAGATTAAAGATATTCTTGTTAAACACTACAACTTCCACGAGGTTCACTCTTATATTTGGTGTGATGTCAGAAAATATAAAAAGCTGGGCATTGAAGTTGAAGATAATGTTAAAGTCCTTAACATTGAAAGCTCAGATAACGGTACTATCCGCAATTCTATGATACCTACCCTTTTAACTGCCGTATCTGAGAATAAAGATTATAAAGACAGCTTCGGTATTTTTGAAATAGGCAGAGTAGCTGACGGCATAAAGGCTGACGGTACCGCAAACGAACGCAGAAGACTCGGTGTTGTAATCTTTGATAAAACATCAGGCGAAAAAGAGGTGTTCTACAAAGCCCTTAGCGTTGTAAAAGAAATCTTCACACAAATTAAACATAAAGAACCTGTTCTGTCAAAAGTAACTCCGACACATGCTTGGCAACACCCCAAAAATACGGTTTCTGTTTCTTGTGACGGTGTAAATGTAGGTACAATTAACACTCTTCACCCGTCAAATGCACAAAAACTTGATAAAAACGGTATCGCTTTATGTATTGAAATTGATATTGATGATTTTGTCACAATTAAAGGTAACAATATTGACTTTGAAGAACCGTCTTCACAACAGTCTACTTACTACGACCTTTCACTTATACGAAAAGACGGCACAACATTTGCCGATATTGAAAAATGTTGGAATTCATTAAAGCTTTCGGAGTTAAACAAAGTAAAAGTAATTGATACTTACGAAAAAGACGGTGTTAAAAGCATAACAGTTCGACTTATATTCTCTGCTAAAGACAGGACTCTTGAAATGGAACAGGTTCAATCCTGGATTGACGCTATACTCGATAATTTAAAGAAAATCGGTATAGAAATGAAAGGTTAATTGAAATCTTTGATATTTCTTAACAATTTGGTGTTGTAATTTTAATAAATTTATTATATAATGATAAACATAGTTTATGGGAGGTGTTTTTATGACAGATAAAACTATACAATTTACAATTAAGGATGAGCATGAAAAAGAAATGAGAGAAATTCTCGTTACTGTTTATAATGCATTGGTTGAGAAAGGCTATAACCCTACAAGCCAACTTGTTGGTTATATACTGTCTGAGGACCCAACCTATATTACAACACACAACAATGCCAGAAGTCTTATTCGTAAGATTGACAGAGACGAGCTTTTACAAGCTCTTCTCAAAGCATATCTTAACTAATTTATTTCATTTAAGGAGTGTTAAGTTTGGCTGACCAAAACTTTCTTACCTATAAAGGTAAACCACTCGTTCGTAAAGATAAAACTATCTACTACGGCAGTATGAGTGATCCATTCTTAATTATGCTCTCTGTTGTTGAGTCACACGATGTTAAAGACATTAAAGTTTCTGATAAAGTTATTGTTCAGTTAATTAACACATCAATAGCAAACCCATTAGAAGCTATTGTTAAGAAAACTGAAAAAAACGGTCTTTATGCGGCGCTTGATATTGCATCTGTTTGGCTTGAAAGAGCATTAAAATCAGAATAAAATTATCACCTTGAGTATATAAAACTCAAGGTGATTTTTTAATATACATAATTTAATCAGTCAAGTACTTCGCCGTTTTCAATTTGGTGAATCTGGTCAATTCTTCTTTGGTGCCTACCGCCCTCAAACTCTGTATTAAGAAACACATCTACAAGCTCGCAAGCAAGACCTGCACCTACAACACGGGCACCCATACAAAGCACATTAGCGTCATTATGCGCTCTTGTGTATTTTGCACTGAAATAATCAGAACAGCAAGCGGCACGAATACCTTTTACCTTATTAGCCGCCATTGAAATACCAACACCCGTGCCACAGCAAAGAATTGCTTTTTCTGCTTCACCGCCTGTTACTTTAAGGCAAGTTTTTTGAGCAAAAGCGGCATAATCAACCGAGTCAGAAGAATATGCACCGCAGTCAATGTACGGGATGTTCTTTTCGTCTAAATACTTTTTGATTTCCTCCTTTAACGGGAAACCTGCATGGTCTGAACCTAAAGCTATCATTTTAAAACATCCTTTCAAGCATTTTATTTGCTTTCGTTTTTCTTTTTTAATTCTCGTTCTGCCTGAGAAAGCCGTAAATATGACGGTAAAAGTTCACTTGAAGAAATTGCAGAGTCTTTATCAGCTTCTATTTTTTCTTTAGCAATAGCTGCAACAGAAGCCGCACTTTGATAACGAATAACTAAAGGTGCTATTCTTACATTACTTAAAACATCTTTCATTTTTTTAAAGCAGATATTTGCACCGTCACCTATAAGAACTATTGTTTTATTAACAGAAGACAAATTTTCTGTTAACTCATCTATTGTAATTGCTTCGTCAGGGGTTACTCTGTTTAAGCCGTTTTCGCAGTCAAACTGAGCCGTATATACTTGGTTACATCTTGCATCCATAACAGCCACTGCCAATACACCAGTGTTTTCTAAAGGTTTTGCTATAACCTCTAATGTTGATATGGCAACACATTTTTTATTTAACGGTTGAGAAAGACCTTTGATTAAAGCAACGCCTATACGCACACCGGTAAATGAACCCGGTCCGTTTGAAACAGCAAAGTAATCAATATCGTTAATCGATAATTTTGCGGTTTTTAAAGCATTGTTTACCATAGGTAAAAGCGTCTGACTGTGTGTGAGACCCGTATTAGAAAATTCTAAAGATAAAATTTTATCATCCGATAAAACTGATGCACTTGCTGATGTTGCCGTACTGTCAACGCCAAGAATTTTCATAAACACTATCACCACTCATTCTGATAATTCGGCTATTATCATCTTCGCCACGGGAAAACTCTATTTTAATAAGATTTTCTTCAGGCAAAGCAGATTCTATATTCTCACTCCACTCTATTGCTAAAACAGAGCCCATATCTAAATAATCAAAAAAACCTGTTGAACATAAATCTTCAAAGGTTGTAATTCTATACATATCAAAATGGCTTAAATTTATTTTACCGCTGTGCTCGTGAACAAGAGAAAAGGTCGGACTTGAAACATCTGCATTTAAACCCATACCTTTTGCAAGACCTGCAGTAAAACGAGTTTTACCCATACCTAAGCCGCCGTAATACGCGACTACCTCGCCGCCTTTTAAAGCTTTACCGAGAAGTTCGCCGAAGTGCTCGGTTTCATCGGGTGAGTTTGTAACAACTTCTACCATATTTACCTCAAAAATTGTTAAAAATCTTAAAATACTTGAAATAAAAATTCATTATATGTATAATAACAATATTCACAGATAAAATCAAGGGGGATAAAGTGCCTTGAGAAAAATTTTTTCTAATACAAAGCAGTTTGCTCACGAAACAAACAAACTTTTACTTATACTAATCATAGCGGCTTCTATATTCGGTATTTTAATGGTGCATAGCGCTACCCTTTGGGAATTGGAAGAAAATCAAATCATATCCCGAGATGCTGTAGTTATGATAATTGCTGCCGTTGGCGGTATAATTATAACGCTGATTATTTCTGCTATAGACTATGAGCTGATTATGAAGCTGTGGCCCATAATAGGTGCTTTTTGCGTTGGTTTAATGATTATTACGCTTTTATTCGGTGCCGCTCCCGAATCAAGACCTGACGCAAAATCATGGCTTAAATTCGGCAGTATATATTTTCAATCGTCTGAGCTTGTAAAAATAGGCTTTGTTATCACCTACTCTATGCATTTAGAGTTATGTAAAGATAACATAAACAAGCCGTTAAACATACTGTTACTTGCCGGACATGCTCTTATACCTATTGGACTTGTTGTGTTAACAGGTGATATGGGCTCTGCTCTTGTTTTTGTTTTTATTACTGTTGCGTTACTTTATTTTGCAGGACTGCATTGGGGATTTTTTGTAGGCGGCGGTTTGCTTGCCGTTGCGGCATCCCCTCTTATCTGGTTATATGTTTTTGACGATTATCAGCGAAACAGATTTCTGGCGCTTCTAAGACCTGAAGAATTTGTTGATGAAAGCTACCAACAGTTAAAAGGCATTACTGCTTTAGGCTCAGGCGGATTTTTCGGACAAGGCTTATTTCACGGAACATATACTCAAAACGGAATTGTTCCCGAAAGTGAAAACGATATGATTTTTACTGTTGTTGGCGAAGAAACCGGATTTTTAGGTTGTTTTATCGCATTGTTGTTACTGTTCCTTATAGTATACGAGATGATTAAAGTAGGCAAAAACGCAAGGGACTTTTCTTCTCAGCTTGCTTGCTACGGAATAGCAACAATTATTGCTTCACAGGTTTTAATCAATATCGGTATGTGTACAATGCTTTTACCTGTTATCGGCATAACTTTACCGTTCTTCAGTGCAGGCGGTTCAAGTACCCTTTGTCTTTATATCGGTATTGGTCTTGTGTTCAGTATTTACAGATTTAATCAATCAAGACAGGCAGTTAACTTCAGATTGAGTAGTATTTCTACACCTTTCTCTGAATATTAAAAAGAACAGTGTATTCATTCGCCGTGAGTGAATACACTGTTTATTTTACCTTTGTAAGCTTAGCCATTTTTGCCATAATCTTTTTAGTGCCGCAAGTATCAAAAGCTATTTCCAAAACTAAATCGCCGCCTACTGCTTTTGCACTGATTATCATACCTTGACCGAATGAATTATGTTTTACTATGTCCCCAACTTTAAAGTCAAGGTTTGCGTTACTCCGCACAGGCTTTTTAGCAGTTTCTTGCGAACTACCGCTGAATCCTCCGTTTGAGAAACCTTTTGAGACGCTTCTGCCTGTATTCGAACTTTTACTGCCCTGTTTACCCCAATATGATGAATTATGCGCTCCGCTGTTTTCTCCGTAATACGGTGAACTGTAGCTTTGTGAATAACCACCGTAATTATATCTTTGTGAATAACCGCCGTATGAGCCGGTATTTGATGAGTTAGGTGAAATGTCCAACAACTCTTCGGGTATCTCCGAAATAAAGCGAGAAGGTCTTGAAATGCTTGTACTGCCATATATCATTCTTGAATGAGTATAAGTAATATAAAGCTTTTCTTTTGCACGGGTAATTCCTACATAGCACAGTCGGCGTTCTTCTTCAACTTCTGCAGGATCATACATTACTTGATTTCCCGGGAAAAGTCCCTCCTCCATACCGGCAATAAATACAACCGGAAATTCAAGACCCTTTGCAGAATGAAGAGTCATCATAACGGCACACTCATCCTCGCTGTTGAAGCTATCTAAATCACTTAAAAGAGCAACTTCTTCTAAAAAGCCTGTTAGCGTGCCGTCTTCATTTTCTTCCATATATTTAACTATATTGGAAAGAATTTGCTTAACATTTTCTTTACGCTCTTCGGCAGTTTCTTTATCTGAATCCAGGTATGACATATACCCGGTTTTCTCTAATAACTCGTCGTAAAAATCATGTACGGTATTCTTTTCAAGTGACTCGCTTAAAGATGTTATAAGGCTTGCAAATTCTGTCAATTTAGCGGATGCACGGGAAAGCATTGGGTAATCTTTTGCATTAGAAATAACATCAAAGAAAGTGGTACCCAAATTTTCTGCAATAGACACAGCATTATTTACGGTAGTTTCACCTATACCCCGCTTAGGCTCGTTAATAATTCTGCGGAGTCTTACCGTATCGGCATTGTTTGTTATAACCGAAAGGTATGCTAAAATATCTTTAACTTCTTTACGGTCATAGAATTTATGTCCGCCGATAATTTTATATGGAATAGAATTGTATACAAGCGCCCGTTCAATATTATTCGACTGAGCATTTGTTCTGTAAAGAATGGCAAAATCAGAAAGTTTCTTACCCATTGCAACAGAATTTAAAATCTCATCTGCAATAAATCTACCTTCATCCCGTTCATCATTTAACTGACGGAGAACAATTTTATCACCGCCCTCTTTTGCGGTCCATAAAGCCTTGCCCTTTCTGCCTTGATTATTCTTAATAACTGCATTAGCGGCATCAAGAATAATTGATGTTGAACGGTAGTTTTGCTCTAATTTAATAACCTTAGTCTCTGAATATTGGTCTTCAAATTCTAAAATATTTTCAATAGTAGCTCCGCGGAATTTATAAATACTCTGGTCATCGTCACCTACAACACAGATATTTCTGTAACCGCTTGCTAAAAGCGATGTTAAAACATATTGAGCATGGTTAGTATCCTGGTATTCATCTACCATTACATACCTGAACCGCCTTTGATAGTATTCTAATACATCAGGATTATTTCTTAAAAGCTTTACTGTATTAACAATAATATCGTCAAAGTCCATAGCGTCTGCTTTTTCAAGCATTTGCTCATACTTTTCATAGGCTTGTCCGATAATTTTTTTATTAACATCATAACCTGCTTCGGCAGTGTAATCGCCGGGAGTTTTTAAACAATCTTTTGCTCTGCTTATTTCATTTAAAACATATTTTACAGGCAAGCGTTTTTCATCTATATCTAAAACCTTTAATACATCTTTCATTACGCGCTTAGAGTCATCTGTATCATAAATAGTAAAATGCTTTGAAAAGCCGATTCTATCGCCGTATCTTCTTAAAATTCTGACACAGCAAGAGTGAAATGTACTTGCCCATATATCGTTAGCCCTTTCTCCGACTGCCGCTTCTAAACGGGATTTAAGCTCGTTAGCGGCTTTGTTTGTAAAAGTAATAGCAAGAATTTGCCAAGGCTCCGGGGAGTCTACCCTTAACAGCGGTTCTAAATCAAAAGGGACTTCTCCACCGTTTTCTATAAGATTTGAAAGTGATGAACAGTCTTCCTCTGTAGGTTTACGGTATGTAAAATCCGAGTTATAGGCATTGCCGTATTTAATCAAATAAGCGATTCTGTTAACAAGCACAGTGGTTTTACCGCTGCCTGCACCTGCAAGAATAAGAACTGCTCCGTTCACATTGAATACAGCCTTTTTTTGCATATCGTTCATTCGGGAAAACTCTTTTTCTATTAACTTTTTTCGTAATTCACAAAAATCCATAATACACCTTTATATATTATCTATCATTATCCGTTGCAAATTAATATTTACATCTAAAATACAATTAAGCAATTCATAGTTAAAACAATTGCTTTTTATTTGATTATTTATTGATAAAACGCTTTCAGTACAAGAATTAAACACGCTTAAATAATCTTTATTAGAGTTTAACTTTTTAAAAGATTTATTTTGTTTGGAGATTAGACCCGAAACAGATAAATCTATACTGTTTTTTGAACGCTCCAGTAAAGTTAATTCTTTTTCTAAAAGGGTCAATAATATGAAAATATCACCCCTATCTACAGGGGTAATAAAATCATTTTTTAAGTATTCGGTTATTTCGTTTTTAACACCTTTAAATGTTAAAACATCTTTTTTGTAATCATCACCGTTAATAAGTTTAGCGGTAATTGAATTTATACATTCGGTTAGAATTTTAATATTCTTGAAATAATCGTAAGACTTTTTCAAGTTCACCTCATAATATTATTTATATAGACTGTTTCCGTTACTGTCTATAGCGACCAAAAGCGGAAAATCTTTAACGGCAAGTTTTTTTACAGACTCACAGCCTAATTCTTCAAAGGCTATAACCTCACAAGAGGTTATACACTTAGAATACAAGGCTCCTGCACCGCCGACAGCTGCAAAATAAACTGCGCCGTATTTTTTCATAGCGTCAACTACCGCCTTACTTCTGTTGCCCTTGCCTATCATAACCTTTTGACCCAACGACACCATCAAAGGTGAGTATGGGTCCATTCTGGAAGATGTAGTAGGACCTATACTGCCAATGGCTAAGCCCTCTTTAGCCGGAGTGGGACCTGCATAATATACGGCAGAGTTGTTTATTTCAAAAGGTAATTCACTACCCTCTTCAACCAAAACTTTTATTTTTTTATGAGCGGCATCTCTGGCAGTGTAAACAGTACCTGATAAAAAAACTCTGTCGCCTGCTTTTAAAATATTCACCCATTCATTTATATTATTAGTATCTAAAAAGTATTCACCCATTTACAGAGTCTCCTAAGTTATCATCACTAATAGAATCTTTACCGTCATATACGCTGAAATCGTATTCGGGAACCGAAGCAACTCTTTCGCTTGTTGAGTTTTCTGAAATAAGTGCTTGAGCAGTTTTACTCATATCTCCGGTTAAAACTTTTATTCTAAGTTCAACCTCTTCTACGGATTTTGTAAAGTTTCTGGCAATTTCTCCTATTCCCGCTGACAAATCATCTATTTTAACTGCCGCCTCGCCAATAGCGTTGTATATAGATTTAGTAACATTTTCGGCCCGCTCTTTTGCTTCTTCAACAAGTTGCTCTGAGTGAGCATGTGCATCAAGCATAGCAACGCCTACTTGCCTTTCTAAGTCACGGTTTTTCTCTAACTCTGCTTTAAGGGATGAATTTTCTTTTTTTAAGCTTTCTATTTGAGTTAAAAGCTCTTCGTTATTACTTTGTTTAGATAAACGCTCTGTAAGCCCCTCTATAATATCGTCTTTATCTTCCATAGCCTCTTCATAAGCAGTAACCTTTGACAAAGTTTCGGCTAACTGTGTGCGTAAATCCGATAATTCGTTAACCTGACCTCTTAAACTCTCTAACTCCTGCTGAAGTTTGAAAAAGTCATCATTTTTTCGTTTAAGTTGTAATTCCAACTCGTTTTTATCAAAAAGAATTCTCTCAACAAAATTCATAACATCTTCTTTTTTAAAACCTCCAAAAGCAGATGTTCTGAACATATAATTATTAGACATACGAAATCCTCCGTTGTTAACAAAGTACCTATTTGATTATAACAGAAAGAAAATTATAAAACAACAAAAAATTTACATTTAATATATCTTTTTCAATAAATTTGTTGTATAATGGTATTGATGATATAAACTTTTTTAAAGGAGGCAACTTTTATGAAAAAAATGACTAAAGCATTGCTTGGTACCGGTATTACATGCATAGGTGCAGGCGTAGCGCTTAATTCATTTGCACTTACAAGGCTTTCAAAAAAAATCGGCGACAAAATGAACGAAGCGGAAGAAAAGAAAAATCCGAAAGATATGTCTGCTCCTAAAGAACAGTTGAGAGCAAAAGATTCGTTATGGTTGGAAGAACACGGATACGACCATATTTCTATTAACAACAGAAGCGGCAAGCCGATTCACGCATATATAGTAAAAGCAGAAACAGAAAGTGATAAATGGGCTATATTCCCTCACGGATATACAAGCTCGCCTGATAAAATGGGTTGTTACGGTTTGCATTATTATGAAAAAGGGTTTAATCTTTTATTCCCTATTATGCGCGGTCACACAATAAGCGAGCATCACTATATAACAATGGGTTGGCTTGACAGACTCGATATTGTTGACTGGATTCAATACTTAGTTAATATATATGACAATCCGCAAATCGTCTTACACGGCGAATCTATGGGTGCGGCTACTGTTATGATGACAACCGGCGAAAACTTGCCATTTAATGTAAAATGCGCTGTTGCCGACTGCGGCTATTCATCTGTTTGGGATGAATTCGGCAACGAACTTAAAAACACATACCATTTACCTAAATTCCCGATTTTATATATTGCAGACGGTGTTACCAAGGTGCTTTCGGGCTTTGGCTTTAAAGAAGCTTCATCAATAAAACAGCTCCAAAAATCAAAAACACCTACCCTGTTTATTCACGGTGAAAAGGATGAGTTTGTTCCGTATAAAATGATGGATTTAAACTATAATGCCGCCGCATGCGAAAAAGAAAAGCTCTCTGTTCCTGATGCAGAACACGCAGAAAGCTTGTTTGTTCACCCTGAGCTTTATTGGGAGAACACCTTTAAATTTGTAGATAAATATGTTAAATAACTTACTTAAATAATAAACATATACTGTTAAAACAGAGAATATCAAAACTACCCTTGCGAGACTGTTCGTCAGGGTAGTTTTATAATTTTAATAATTAACTTGTTATAATTAAAAGGTTAATCTATTTACTTTTCGTTTCAAATATTGAAACAGATACTTTTATACCTGTTTGCACGCTGATTGTTTAACTGTTTTTGGACTTTTTCGTTTTTTAAAAAATTCAACAATATATCTGCATAATGACGCTAAAATTATACCTCCGCCGATGCTTATACCCACAACTAAAGTATCTAAAAAGTAGCTCATTGCTTGCTTATTGTTTTCCATTAGAAGATTTTGCATTGCATAATACAAGTAACCGCCGGGAACAAGGGCAATGCAACCCGGATAAACAAAAACAGTGGTAGGCGCTTTACAAGCTCTTGCAAAAACCTCTGCTAAAAGTGCTGCTGCAAAAGCCGCTAAAATATTCGGTAAAAAGAGTCCTTCGAAAAACTCTGTACAAATAAAGTAAACTATGCACGCACACAAACCGTCTAATGCGGCAAATGGAAGCTGTCGAATTTTCAATTTAAAAATGATACCGAAGCCTACAGTGCTTACAACACCGGAAATAGTTTTTATAATTATATCTGCCAATTCAACACACCTCCGCATACCATCATAGCAACAATAAAACCAAAAGCAATCATAACTGCAATTAAAACTGCTTGAACTAACTGTATAACGCCTGATACGGTATCACCAAATAAAAGGTCTCTGACAGCATTGCCGAATGCTAAACCCGGAATTAAAAGCATAATAGTTCCTATCATAACCATATCAGCGTTTGTACCCACACCGAAATGAACTAATGTAAGTCCGCACATAGCCCCAACAAACGACTCTAAAATGGTATAAAGCATCTTATTGGCCAGATTGATTTTTTTTAGGTTCATAAGAGAAACAATCAACCCGGAAATACCTGCGGCTATTGCATCCCTTAAATCACCGCCGAAAAAAACGGCAAAAGCACCCGCACCTATAACTCCCCCTAAAACGCTTAAATATTTAGGATAAGGCTTTCGGCTTAATATGTCCGATATTATACCGTCAACATCTTCAAGAGTGACTTTACCGCTGCAAACATCTCTCGAAAGATTATTTAAAGCGTCTAACTTATACATATTATTCGATGTTTTATATATTCTGCGGACTTGTGAGCTTGATGTTCCGTCCGGCATACGAATACCCGCAATTACTAATGACGGCAATGCAAAAACATCTGTATTCTCTGCACCGTAAGCAGAGCAAATCCGTTGGATTGTATCTTCAATTCGATGAGCCTCACCGCCGCTTCGAACTATATATTCTCCAATATCCAATGCTTTTGTTAAAATATAATCTGCAGGATAAAGAGCTGCATCCTGAATATTTGAATCATTCTGCATAAATTTCACCTTACTGTCTTCTAAAGTCCATATAGTCTTGCAATATTATTTCAGCGGCAACCGCATCGACAACACTTTTACGCTTTTTGCCCCTAACATTGTTTTCTGACAAAATTTTATGTGCCGAAACTGTCGTTAAACGCTCATCCCAAAAAGATATTGGAATTGAACATAAATTTTTCAGTTTATTACCTAATTCCTCACAGGCATCGGCTCTGAAGCCTTTTGAACCGTTCATGTTTTTCGGTAAGCCGACAACGATTTGTTCAACCTTGTGTTCAGTTGCTATATTTACAATTTTTTCAGCTAAAGCATCTTGATTCCACTCTTTAATAACGCACAAGGGAGTAGCCAACATTTCAAATTTATCGCATATAGCAATACCTGTTCGTTTATCTCCGTAATCAACAGATAAAATAATCATAAATATACTCCAAAATGGCTGATAGTTTATACCTACCAGCCATTTATTTTAATTCTCGGTATTTGTTGTAGGATCTTCAATCGGCGGAACATCTGCCGTAACAGCTTCGGTTGTGGCAGGTGCTGTTGTAGTCGCCTTTGCGGTTGTAGGAGCGATTGTTGTAGATTTATTGTTGTTTTTATTATTATTCTTCTTAGTTGTAGTTTCTTTCGTTGTAGTTTCGGTAGCCTGCGCCGATGTTGCAGCATCCGGAATTTCTGAACCGATAGCATGAATCATAGCACAGTTTTTGCATTTTGAAGGCACATTTGAAGATTTATAGTACCCCGTTGCTGTACTTGTACATCCGGCAGACGCTAAATCACCCGAAATAGTGCAATATTTTCTTGCAACAACACCGCTGGCAGTCGGGAAAGACATACTATCAAGGTTTTCATGAACATCGTTCATAATTTCTCTGAATATTTTACCTGCAGGGTTACCCGAAGTATTTCTTATGGCTTTTGGTTGATCGTAACCGTACCAAACAGCTGCAACATAGTAAGGTGTGCCGCCGACAAACCAACGGTCTTTATCGTCAGTTGTAGTACCTGTTTTAGCGAATGTTTCAAAGCCGTTTACACCGTAACCTCCTGCAGTACCACCGTTTACAACACTTCTTAAAAGTTGACGCATAACACCGGCTGTGCTTTCGGATAACACTTGCTCGCCATCTTCATCGCCGCCCTTTAAGAGCGTTTCAGAGCCGTCATTATTTGTAACTTTATAGTAGCAATACGGCTCAAAATAATAACCGTTATTGCCGAATATTGCAAAAGCAGCTGTCATTTCAAGTGTTGTTACACCGTTACTCATACCGCCAACGCAAAGCGATGAATAGTTATTGTCACAATTAGGGTCATTTTCATCTGTTATAAGATTTTTAAAATGAAGGTCATCCACAAGAAAATCGAAACATCTGTCTGTACCGATTTTTCTCATAAGCTGAGCGGGAACAGTATTGTATGACTGTTGTAAAGCGTATTGAACTGTTACAAAGGAATTTGCAGAACCGCGAGAACCTCCATAGTTTACCGGCCAGCGTGAAGAGCCCATTCTAATACCGTAGTTTTGTACTTTTGTAGACCATGTAGCTATATTATTTTCAATAACGGGAGCATATACGGAAATAGGTTTGATTGAAGAACCCGGTTGACGAGGTGAAGATGTGGCCCTATTCAGACCGCGGAATGTTGTTTTTTCACCGGCACCGCCAACCATAGCCACAACTCTGCCGTTATAATCCATTATGGTAATCGCAGACTGTACAGCAGGATTATCTTTTGTATCCTCTTCGCTTGGAAATGTTATACGGTTAACATATACATTTTCAGCAGCTTCCTGAACATCTAAATCAATAGCAGTATATATGCGAAGTCCTCCAAAAAATACTTTTCGCCACGCTTCGTTATATGTTAATTCATATTTTTCCATTAAGTCTTCTATAACGCTGTCAATAACATATTCAACATAATAAGACGGTTGTTCGGATTCAGTTTTATCGGTGTATTTCACATCATCTTCTGTGTATTCTTTTTTATCATCTTCATCATCCTTGGTAACCTGACTGCCTTTGTAGTTATCGCTGTTAGTTAAAATAATCTCAAAATCTAAAGCTTCATCGTATTCTTCTTTTGTAAGACTGCCCTGCTCATACATACAGCTAAGGCAGTATTGTTGCCTTTCGGTACTGGTTTTGGGACAGGTAAGTGGGTCATTATCTGCAGGTGACTGTGTAATCTGAGCTATCATAGCGCACTCTGCTGCGTTTAAATCCTCAACATTTTTACCGAAATAAACCTCTGATGCAGTTTTAATGCCGTAACAACCGTTACCGAGGTAAACGGTATTAAGATAAAACTCCATAATAGTTTTTTTATTATAAAATCTTTCTACATTCAAAGCATTTAAAATTTCATAAAACTTACGGGAAACAGTTCTGCCGTTTTCACCGGTAAGATTTTTAATAAGCTGTTGAGTAATTGTAGAACCGCCCTCTTGAAATCTGGATTTAATAACACCTAAAACTGTTCTGGTCCAGTCAACGCCGTTATGTTCCATAAAACGCTTATCTTCAAGGTCACGGAACGCATTAACCATATCTGCAGGAATGTCGTCATAATCAATCCAAACGCGGTTTTCTGCTCCGTGAAGGCGAAGAAGCTCTACAAGCTCTTTATTAGAATCATAACCGTATATAATGCTTGTTTGTGCCTGATTAGCCTTATATTCTTCAAGGTCTATCTTTTTATCACCCATTACATAATCGCTTGCGTAGTTATAAACATAAGCACACGCAACAACAGCACAAATAACGCATACAATAACAAAAGAAATGAAAACGCGTAGAAATTTCTTCATTTTTGTACGGTCTTTTTTAACCTTATTTGCTTTTTTTGAATTTGAATTTTTATGGATATTCATAAAGAGAAATCCTCCGATTTACATTCGTTATACAACGTGTAAGTATAACATATATTTTCAAAAATGTTTAGATATTTATAAAAATTTAATAAATATGGAATAAACATTTCAGAATAACCAAATAATATAAAAAAATGAAAGAAGTAGAAATATGAAAAAACATATTTTAATTATATCTTTTATATTGTTTTTTTCTGTAACAATATTAATATACAGTATTACCCAAACAAATAACATTAGCATAACCGCTAAACCGCAAAACGAGGTTAAAACCCAATACACTCTGAAAGATTACAACGGGCGAATTGCGTTATTTGTAGGTGATAAAGATATTCCAAAAGAAATATTTAATACATTCACGGTTTCACTGCCTACAGAAGATGCTGACAATATAAGAAAAGGAATAACCGTTTACAGCGAAAAAGAATTAAATGAACTTTTAGAAAACTATTTGAGTTGAAAGTTACGGTGCGTTGTTGATAATTGCCTCGGCTACCGCCATATCAAACGGAGTTGTGAGTTTAATATTAAAATCACTGCCCTCTACCAATTTAACCCTATAGCCTCTGCTATGAAAAATTGTAGCAACATCAGTAAATTCCTCTAACTCATCATCTGACAAAGAGTTAATTAAATTAGTAAGTTCTTTAAGTTTAAAAGACTGTGGAGTCTGCACACGGAACAGGTCTGACCGTTCGCACTGCTCATTTATAAATGCACCTGTTGTTGAACGGATAACCGAATCATACATAGGCATAACTGTATTTGCCGCACCAAACTCTTTAGTTGCATTTATGTTATCTTTAATAATCTTTGCATCGATAAAAGGACGAACGGCATCGTGAGTTAAAACAATATCATCTTCGGAAACAGCATATTGTTCGTTCAAAAATCTACAACCGTTTTGAACAGATGAATTTCTGTTTTTACCGCCCGGAACAGCGTATATATCATAATTTGAAAAGCCGTATTCGTACAAAAGTGATTTTGTATATTCAACCCAGTCTACAGGGCAACAAATAACTCCCGCTCTGAATGATCCGAAATCGACAAAATTGCGAACTGTTTTTATTAGTATGGGTTCATTGTTTATTTCTAAAAATTGCTTTGGCAGCTCAGGTGATTTCATTCTTGACCCGATACCGCCGGCTAAAATCATAAAATATAAATTCACTTATATTCTCACTTTCGTTTATTTTCAAAACCCTCGGTACTTTCTTTTTTGAAAAGAATTTGTACTGTCATAAGAATAAGTTTAAAATCTAATGCCATTGAGTAATTTTGAATATAAATTAAATCCATTTTTAATTTGTTATATGCCGAGGTATTATATTTACCGTAAACCTGAGCATAACCTGTAAGCCCGCCTTTTACTTTATATCTGCATACAAATTCAGGAATTTCTTCAGAATACTTTTCAACATGTTCAATTCTTTCAGGGCGCGGGCCAACCACAGACATATCGCCTTTTAAAATATTGATAATCTGAGGAAGTTCATCTATTCGCAATGCTCTGATTATTTTACCTACGGGAGTAATTCGCGAATCGTTATCTACTGCAGGCTGAGGGCCGTTTTTTTCAGCATCTACAACCATACTGCGAAATTTCAGAATATCAAATGTTTTTAAATCTTTAGTACACCGTTTTTGTTTATAGAAAACAGGTCCGCCGTCATATAGCTTTATAGCGAGAGAAACTATAAGAAAAAGCGGGGAAAACACTATAAGAGCCAGTGAAGACGCAACAATATCAAAAGCTCTTTTCATTGCTCTTTGCTCTATTGTTAAACCGTTTGAAGTGCATCGTACTATAGGTGAATCAAAATATGTTAAATCGGAAGCACTTCTTATTACAATATCAGATATCTTGGGAACAACATAAATTCGTTTGTTTTGCTGATAACAGTATTTTAAGAGGTCATTTCTTAAACGGGCAGGAACATCGCAGATAATAATACTTTCGTATCTGTCAATTCGTTGAACCAAAGCGTCATATCCCTCATCGACATTAGCGGATTCGGTAACAACGAAGCGTTCTTCAAGCTTACTCATTTTATAAACTATTTCAGTAGCAAGATGACTGCCGTAAATGATAAGCATTTTTTCTGCCGGGTTAAGCTTATGAACAATACGGGAAGAGGCGTATGCCCAAATAACTAATACTAAAACCTGACAAATAATTATATAAATCATACCCAGCAAGTTAGCAAGCTTAGCTTCTATTAAGCAAATCTGAACATAAGCAATAGCGTTAGTAAATAAAATAGCAATTACATCATAAAAGATTATTTCGCTTTTTCTTAATTCATCTATACGAAAAGCACCTAAAATAACAGTTGTAACAAACATTACGGAAAAGTATACTACAGACAGAAATAACTGTCCTTTTCCAAAATACGGATTCTTAAAATCAGGATTATAAACATTGCTCCACACAAAATAATATATTGCAGTAAGAAGTAAATCTAATACGGTTACCGCTAATATTCTTACGGTTGTGCGATATTGTTCAATTTTTTTCATAAAAACCCCACTTTTACTAATGGACTTGCAAATTCTGAAAAAAATATAATACTAATTACAGAGGTGTAATTATGAACTTTTTATATTTATTCAGTAACTTGATATTATTTATTCTTCATGTAACAGATACAGATAACTTCCCTAAGCCTCTTTCAAAAAAAGAGGAAGAAAAGGTGCTTAACAGATTAGCTGACGGTGACGAAAGCGCTAAGCAAATTTTAATAGAACGAAATCTGCGCTTAGTAGCACATATAGTTAAAAAATATTATGCAAACTTTGACGAACAAGATGATCTTATTTCAATAGGTACCATAGGGCTTATCAAAGGTATTAACAGTTTTAATGTAGAAAAAGGTACAAAACTTGCTACATATTGCGCCAGATGCATTGAAAATGAAATATTAATGTACTTTAGAAACAGTAAAAAGCTATCCCAAGAAACTTCTTTCAGCGAACCCATTGATACGGACAGTGAGGGTAATCCCTTAACGCTGATGGATATAATTGCTGTTGACGACACTATTGTAGATGATTTGGATACAAAAGCAAAAATAATAAAAATATCAAAAATCATTGACAGTATGGAAAACAACAGGGAAAAAACCATAATAATCAAACGGTACGGTTTAGACGGTAAACCACCGCTGACTCAAAAAGAAATTGCAAAAGAACTAAACATTTCAAGATCTTATGTTTCGAGAATAGAAAAGAAGCTTTTAGAAGACATAAAAAAATCATTTGAGGATTAGTCCGCACGGTAGCACATACATTGAATTCGTGTAGGAGTACCCATTTCGTCAAACGAACGCATTGCAATCCCTTTAAAGTTATTGTAAGTGTGTTCGTTTTCACCTGTGGCTAAACGAACTGTAAAATCCGTAATACCCGAACTTGTTCTAACCTTTGTAACGGCTTGTAAAACATCTTGTAAATCATCAGGATGAATAAACTTTGTAAATGTAATTTTATGATTTTTGTTGTAGTAAGACAAAACATCAAAACCAATAACCTGATTGATATTTTCTGACATCATTATTTTGTTAAGCGTTATATCATAAGTTACAACAAAACAATTATTGCGGTTAATATCATAATACAACAAATCGGAATCTACATAAGAAACAAACGGTTTTTCCGCTTTTTCTACGGCGTTTGATTTGCGCGTATAATAATCTATCATAAGCATTTCGGCACCGACTACAGAGTTTTCATTTCTTGTGAATGACTCGGCTCCTGCATTTATCAGAGAAGATGCCTCAAAATCCGTAATAATTTTCGGAATGGAAACAACCTTTGAGAATTTATGCAAATTATTTATAGTGCTTGCGGCGTACACAAAATTATCTTTACTGTCGCCTGAAGCTACAAGCCTGTCAACATACTCAGAAGTTATAACATATCTGTCGAAAATTCCGTCCACATAGCAGCTATTATGAATATACCTTGTACCGATTAAGTAAAGACCTAAGCTAAAACCCATTTCTTTAAGAGTACTTGAAAATGTTTTTAGCTTTCTTATGGTTACATCTTCAAGAATATCCTGAGGTAAAAGAATACAAATCTCTGATTTTATTTTTCCATTTGTTTCAATATAACTTTTTAAATCCTGAACAATACCCGGAATATCTGCACCCATAAACATTGTATAAACAGATATCGGCGGAACTTTTTTACCCCGTCTTTGCAAAGAATTAACAGAAAGAAGCAATGTTTTTAACGAAATTAAACTTAAATTCTTTTTAGTTGAAGACTTTTTATTTAATTCATAGTATACGCATGTAGAAACTGCTATTGAATCATCAAATGATGAAAACGGTACATAATCGTAACAAACAATGTTGCCGCTTTTAGCGTCTACAACCGGAACAAATTTAGGCTCAAACTCGCCAAAAGATGTTTCACTTATTGAAATATTACGGGTTTTTGTTTCAAACGCCGAAAACTGTTTCATACCGCTGTTATAAAAAGCATAAGAATTTGTTCCGTTTATTTTTGCAGACTGCAGAGCATACTCTGAAGAATTAACTAAAGAAACATAATCCGAACCGTCATTGGGGTACCTTGAAATGCCCATTGATGCTGTAAAATAGCCGTTTTCAGTTGCAGTATGATACTGTTTGCGTAAAATATTATGCAGTTCTTCAACAAACATAACCATATCTGTTTGCTTATCAAGTCCCATAGCAAAAAGCAAAAATTTATCTGATTTGTATTTACATACTAATTTATTGTTACTTTTAATATTGCGTAATTTATATGAAAACTCTTTAATAAGCTCGTTACCGTATTCATAACCGAAAACATTATTGCACATACTCATATCATCAATATCAATACAAACCATAATATTTTTGGAATCAGGGTTATTTTTTATATAACTGTCAACATCACTCTTGAACTTTTTTTGTAGAGAAAGCCCTGTAAGACTATCGGTTGAATTTGCCCGTCTGCCTATTTCAATCGGAATGTTGTTAACATCAAAAAGACTAAATGCGCAATTCAATACAGAAATACTGCTATCCGATTCCGTAATAAAAGCTACAAAACCGATAACTAAATGCTCAACACCATCTTTAATAACTCTGAATTCTATTCGTGTTTTCTTAATACCCGACCGTGCTAACACCTGAAAATTATCAATATTCATTTTAGAAGAAAACTGAGCAATATCAGCAGGATGGCAAATATTATGACATTGATTAACAAATTCAGAAAAGTTTTTAGGCACATACATAAAGAATTTACTCCAGTCGCCTCTTATAACTTCAAAAAATCCGTTTTTAATATCAGCAGAAAACATAATATCGTAAGCTGACAAAATACTCTCTTCGCACAAAGAATACGTGTTATTATTTTGTTTTGCAGTTTCTTCGTCTGATAATTTTTCAATATATTTGCTGTTTATTTCTTCCAGATAACTTTGATTGATATCAAAAATTTTATCATTCGAGCTGTTTTTTAATTTTTTATCTATTTCATCAAGTTCTGATAAAACACTTACAAAACAGTTTAAAAGCTGTGGTGAAAAAGCTCCGCAAGAACCTGACAGTATTAAATCTGCGGCATTGTCAGAAGATAATGCTGTTTTGTACGGTCTTTCTGTAACCAATGCATCGTAGCAGTCTGCTATTGATACAATTTGAGCAGAAACAGGTATTTCGTCCCCTTTCAAGCCGTCAGGATATCCTGAACCATCCCAGCGTTCATGGTGGTAACGGCAAATATCCTGACAATATTTAAAGTAAATTTCATTATCGCTGATATTATCTAACATCCCTAGAAGCTCAGCACCGCGAACAGTATGAGTTTTCATTATTTCATACTCTTTTGGTGAAAGACGGGATTTTTTTAACATAATGGCATCAGGAATTGCAATTTTACCTATATCGTGAACCGATGATGCATGGTAGATATAATCAGCATCTTCTTTAGTTATTCCGTACTCAGGGCAGTGTTTCATAACTGCATTTGTAATTGCTTTAACAAAATACTTAATTCGCTTAATATGCTGGCCGGACTCTAAATCCCGGCTTTCAATGGCTGCAACTAAAAGTTCAATCAATTCATAGTTGATGGATTGAATCTTTTTATCTTGTTCTTTTGTGTTGATCGGATTAGTAAGAAGATGCTTAGCCTGTAACTGTGTTAAATTGAAAATCTGAGATTTCAGTTGGCGAATTTCAATAATATTACTCAATCTACGCAAAGCCGAATCAAAAACAAAAGGCTCAGGCAAAACATCATAAGCGAACGCGGTAAATCCGCTTTTTTCAAATTCATACATGGTTTCAAAAGAAGTGAAAAGAATGGGAATTTCAGAAAACACGCCATCTTCCGATAGTTTGGTAAATATCCACATAGCCTCTTCTTTTCCCGCGAAATCATCAATAATAAATACGGAAATTTTTTTATTATAAAAATCAACATTATTCCAAGAATCAGAAGAATATGTGCAAATATGCAGACGATAATTATTATTTAACAAATTAACCAAAGGAGATATGCTTTCTTCGTTATCTGTAAAAAGAATAACTGAATTATTATCCAAACTCTATCACCTCATATAAGCGCGAAAATACATTGTAATATTAACATTTTTATATATACTTGTCAACTTTCAACATAATTCTGTAATGAATTGTAATATTCGTTTGTTAAATTAATAATAATCTGTGTTTTATTCTGTTTAAACTTGACATAAACAATACAATTTGATAAAATTAAACAGTCAAAGAGATTAATCGGAGTGTCCATAACGGACTCGATTCGAAGTTTTACGGCTGCTTGGTTGTTTCGTCCGCCGAAAATCTCTTTATTTATAAGGGTTTTCAAAATTAAAATCGAATGTTTTTTAGTATTCTCTCCTGCTTTTCTCTCCCAAAAATTTTTTAACCGAAGTTTGAGCGAAGAAAAAGCGGATTGAAATATACACGGAGAGTTGTCCGAGAGGTCGAAGGTGCAGCACTCGAAATGCTGTGTTCCCAAAAGGAACCTAGGGTTCGAATCCCTAACTCTCCGCCACATAGTCGGAGCAAAGTTCGCTTTGCTCTGACATTTTTTTATTTAAAATGCTATTTGTTCGCTTGTTTTTTCTAAAAATATAAAGAATTTGTATCGTAGTTATAGTAGTTTACATAATATAGATTTACAAGTGTTGTCATAAAAATTGCCTCCTTTGCAGTATAAACACATACCACAAAGAA
>JBJEPP010000010.1:0-4195 GCA_051881295.1 Acutalibacteraceae bacterium
AAGGGGTAAATCATATTTAATTTCGACTCTGTCGCCTGAAATGTAATCCATATTTTTAAAAGTGCCGCGGCGCTCCTGACACAAATCCATAATTGCTCCTACATACTCGCTCGGAGCAAATATGTGAGCGTCTGCCACAGGCTCTTCGCAATAGTCGATTACAGCAGGGTCAGGGTAGTGAGTAGGGTTGTCAATTTCAACAACATCGCCGTTTGTTAAATGTATTTTATAAATAACGCTTGGTACGGTTGTAACAAGGTCAAGGTTGTATTCTCTCTCTAACCTTTCCTGTATAATTTCAAGGTGTAAAAGACCTAAAAAACCGCACCTGAAGCCAAAGCCCAAAGCACCCGATGTTTCAGGCTCATAAGAAAGAGCCGCGTCATTAAGCTGAAGTTTTTCCAAAGCCTCGTGTAAATTCTCGTAGTCGGCGCCGTCTGCCGGGTATATACCGCAATAAACCATAGGTGTAGCTTTTCTGTAGCCGGGGAGCGCCTCTGATGCAGGGCGTGCAGCGAGGGTTACAGTATCACCGACAAGGGCGTCGCTTACTGTTTTGATAGATGCGGTAATGTAACCTACCTCGCCGGATTTAAGTTCATTGCAGGGTTGTAAAGATGTAGCTTTCATTGTGCCTACTTCAACCACTGTAAACTCAGCGCCTGTAGACATCATTTTCATTGTATCGCCGGGCTTTATTGTACCGTCTACAATTCTTACATAAACAATAACACCCTTGTAGTTATCGTAAACCGAGTCGAATATTAAAGCTCTGAGCGGCGCTTCGTCATCGCATTCGGGCGGCGGAATAAGGTGAACAATTTGTTCAAGAACTTCGGGAACATTCTCACCGGTTTTCGCCGAAACTCTCGGAGCATCGTCACAAGGTATGCCTATAATATCTTCAACATCCTTTGAAACCCTGTCGGGGTCTGCAGACGGTAAATCTATTTTGTTTATAACAGGCACTATTTCAAGGTTATGGTCAAGGGCTAAATATGTGTTACCTAAGGTTTGAGCTTCAATGCCCTGCGATGCGTCAATTATAAGTATTGCACCCTCACAAGCGGCAAGAGAGCGTGAAACCTCATAGTTAAAGTCAACATGCCCCGGAGTGTCAATTAAGTTAAGGTGATATGTGTTGCCGTCTTTAGCCTTGTAATCAAGGCGAACGGCATGGGCTTTAATTGTGATACCTCTTTCTCTTTCAAGTTCCATATCGTCAAGAATTTGAGCAGACATATCTCTTTTGGCGACTGATTCCGTTAATTCTAAAAGACGGTCGGCAAGTGTAGATTTGCCGTGGTCGATATGAGCAATAATAGAGAAATTTCTGATATTTTCTTTCTTTATGCGAGGCATAGATTTATCCTTTCTCTTCTGTTTGTTCAACAAAAGATTTGTATGTACTTAAATTAAATATTTCTTTAATCCGTTCTGTGTTACCGCAAAGATATAAATACCCGTAAAGGGCTTCAAGACCTGTTGCGTACCTGTAATCAACAGAGCTTTGATTTTTAGGGGAGTGGTTGCTGTGGGCGTTTCTGCCCCTTTTAAATACAGCTGTTTCATTTTCTGTTAAATAGGGTAAAAGCATATTTATCATTTGTGCCTGAAATTCGGCATTAACATATTTAATTGAGTCTTTATGTAACTTTCCGGCAGGCTTATTAGCCTCCATAGAAAGCATATTTCTGACTAATAGGCTATAAACCGCGTCTCCTAAAAATGCTAATGTCAGAGGACTGTACAAGCTTGCTTCTCTTTCACTTATAGGCTCACAAATTCCATTTAATAAGTCGTTACGGCACATAGTCAAACTCCAAGTCATAAATGCTTACGGTGTCGCCCTCTGTAATGCCTTTTTCTCTGAGTGCGTCAAGAATACCGCTTGTTTGTAAAACATTTTGAAAATACTGTAATGATTCGTAGTCGTTAAGGTCTGTTTTCATAAGTATTTTAGCGAGCCATTCAGCCTCAATAATATAAACATCTTCACCCTCGACTCTGATTTTAAAGTCCCGTTTAGAGTTTTTGAAAATCTCTTTAGGTGTAATCTCCTGTCTTTCATATATTTTAACAGGGGGGAGCTTTTGAAGCTCTGCCGCAATAGCATTAACCAATTCTTGCGTACCCTCGGCTATAGGTGCACAGATTTCAAAATATTTAAGACCTTTTTCGGTTATATATTTTTTGAATGATTCTCTTTGCTCGTCTGTTGCAAGGTCAATTTTGTTGCCGGCAACTATCTGCGGGTATTCTGTCAGTTCAACATTATATTTTGAAAGCTCATCGTTAATGGCTTCAAAATCTTCAACAGGATTTCTGCCCTCACTGCCTGCCACATCAACTACATGAACAAGAAGACGGCACCTTTCAATATGCCTTAAAAATTCGTGACCGAGCCCCACGCCGTCAGACGCGCCCTCAATAATACCGGGAATATCAGCCATAACAAAGCTGCTTTCAGGACCCATTCTTACAACGCCCGGAACAGGTATAAGAGTAGTAAAGTGATAGTCTGCAACAATAGGCTTTGCCTCGCTTACAACGGATATTAAAGAAGATTTACCCACATTTGGAAAACCGATTAACCCAACATCGGCAAGAAGCTTAAGTTCAAGTGTAACCTCCCAATCCTCACCGGGCATACCGTCTTTTGCAAATCTCGGTACTTGCCTTGTAGCCGTAGCAAAGTGCGAGTTACCCCAACCGCCGTTACCGCCTTTAGCGGCAACAAATGTATCTTCTTCGCTCATATCTGCCATAACAAGACCCGACTCAACCTCTTTAATTACAGTACCTCTCGGCACTTTAATAATAAGGTCTTCACCCCGTTTGCCGTTACAGTGAGAGCCTCTGCCGTTTTCACCGTTTGGAGCCTTGTATTTTCTTTTATACCTGAAATCAGAAAGGGTAGAGAGGTTATCGTCTACTTGAAATACAATATTACCGCCTCTTCCGCCGTCTCCGCCGTCAGGTCCGCCTGCAGCTACATATTTTTCACGGTGAAACGCAACGGCACCGTTGCCGCCGTTACCTGCCGTAATTCTTATTTTAGCTTTATCAACAAACATACTTTTATCCTCATAACATTTTTTGTGAACACTTTAAATCAGTTTATTATACTATATTAAATATAAAAAATAAATAGAGTTTAATAAAAAAAGTAATTTTTTATAAAATTTCTCAATATATATTTTAAAGAGAAATATCATACTTATACTTTTAAATTTTTGAATTTTTTTACTTCGGAAAACAACGGAATGTTTCAAATATTTGTACTGTAGGTAATTTTTTTGGGCTATGTTTAATATAAGTCGAACATATACCGAACATAAACGAACAAAAAAATGAACAGAAATATAAAAAAATTAAGAAAAATTCCATAATTTGTTATATTTTTGCATAAAAAACGGTGTAAAGGGACAATAAAAGTACTTGAAAACAAAAAATAAAAGAACATTTGTGTTGACAAAAGCAAAAACAGTGATATAATAGACGCATAAAACAAATGTTCGTTAATTTGTGACGATTTTTGGAGGTTAATATTATGAAATTACTTTTATTCTTATTTGAAATTGTTGCCTGTGTATTTGCCTGTTATTTAGTATACCGTGAAAAAGATTTAATTAAGTTTGAACACAAGGTTTGGATTTATACTAAGGCGTTTTTTAAAGCTGTAGTTTTTTCTGTTCGCGATAAAATATACGGTGAGCCTGTAAAAGAAGAAAAAGAAACCGTTTCATTTTCAAACGAAGAGTACGAAATGATGCTGGCTTCTTTGAATAAAAACTCAAAGACTGCAGATTTCAAAATTGCGTCTTGATTTACAATTACTGTAAGGGTATACTAAAGTAAAAATAATCTTCTTGCGGAGGGTTACATTATGAATTTATTATCCCTTAATACTGTCGCGGCTAAAAGCCTTTTACCAAATAGATTAACCTATGGCAATAAAGGCACATTCGGTAAAGCTCTTCTTATCTGCGGCAGTAAAAATACGGTAGGCTGTTGCTCTCTTGCAACTGAGGGGGCTCTTCGCAGCGGTGCAGGTCTTGTAACGCTCGCATTTCCCGACTGTCTTTATACACCGCTAACTTCAAAATTAACAGAAAATCTCTTTTTGCCCCTTGACTCAGGTGAAGATGGCACAATAAACAGTTCAAATACCGATTTGCTCTTGAGTAAGGCA
>JBJEPP010000011.1:0-15656 GCA_051881295.1 Acutalibacteraceae bacterium
TGCAAAAAAGTGCGCAAGTTTTTTCTAACTTACACACTTTATTTTACAATCTCGATAACAATGTCAGTGAAAAGTTTTTCATTGCGTTTTTTTCTCAAAACCAGTTCTAATTCTTTTGATTTATTTGGGTCTAATTGTTTTCCTTTTAGTAATGTTTTAGGTCTGGTTGTAACACCTGTTGGAATAAATCCGATTGTTGAAGAACCGTTTTCTGTTGCAAATGAACATTTTATATTATTCTTTACAAAATCTTCTTCAACAAAAGTTGTTGTATTAAAAATACGCATAGCGTCTTCTATAACAATTATTTTTCGCCTTATAGAACCCTTTGTGTTTTTATCAAATTCATTCCTTGCTATCTCAAAATCGTCTTCATGTAATGTACCGTCCAAACTTTTTTCGAAAAAGTCTGTTGGTGTATCATTATCATCTATAACACCGGTTAAATGTTTGAAATTTGTTTTATCTCCGCTAATTATGTAATAGTTGTTTTTCAAAAAGGCATCAGAGCAAAGTAAATAATCATAATCTATAAAATAATTTTGGTACTCTTTTGCCGCTTTAACAATAGTTTCTTTAACACGAGTTTTAAAGCTTTTATTATCTTCCATTTTCGCATCCCTTTGTAAAATAATTAGAAGGCAAGGAAAACCTTGCCTTCCAAAATTTTAAGCAGTTTATTCTGCAATGGCATGGGTTTAAGGTCTCCATACCGACCAATGGCATGGGTTTAAGGTCTCCATACCGACCTTGAGAACATAAGTCCTCTTTGCAACTAAATAGTACCACATTTGCGGTACAATGTCAACCCCATTTTGTTTCAATTTAGTTGCATTAATAGTATAACTAAAATAACAAACATTATTTCGGTTATATTACAAATATATGTTGTTTCTTATATTTCGTGACTATTATTTGTATCATTCACCAAAATAACTTGCCGTTCTGTGTTTTGATTACTACTCTGCCGTACATTTCATCAACGGAAAGTTTTTCCAATCAAGTGAATCAATGTTAGATATAAAAGTAAAGAGTTTTTAAAAAGGTTTAAGAAGATTACTGTTGCATAATATGTCGCAATATGTTAAAATATGTAGCGGAATAAGGTGAACCTACAACGGTAGGCGGTTGAATCTTGCCCTCGGAGACGGGGGTGATGCCCTATGTACATAACTAATCAGGACTTGTTTCGGTTTAGTATTGTTATAATTTCGGTTATAACACTTGTAATAACGGTCATAAAAAAGAAATAATCGCCTTTCCCGTCCAAAGTTAAGGCGATTAAATCTTTAATCAATTTTTTTGAGGGCAAAACCGTCTATTGTGTTTGCCTTATTCCACTTGTATTATATACCGCGTACGGTAATTTGTCAAGCACTCTTATTAAGGGTGTCTATTTTTTGTTGAGGTGTTTTCTGTACATTTTATATTGATTAAATTTGCCCTTTTTAATTGAAAAAACGGCAAAAACTTATGTTTATAATTTATTCGTTTTTGTTTGCTATTTGACGCCCTGTATGGTCAATATCATAATTATCCCAATAAATCAACTCACTGACCGTAACAAATTCATAGCCTTGCCCTTGCAGATTGTCAAGAATCCTGTCAAGCGCTTTCGGTGTATTCTCAATACCGTTGTGAAATAAAAGAATTGACCCATTCTGCGTTTTGCTTACTACTCTGCCGTACATTTCATCAACAGAAAGCTTTTTCCAATCAAGTGAATCAACATCCCACTGAATCATTTTCATATTAAGGTTTTCCGTTACCTCAATGCTTTTGTTGTCGTAATCGCCGCTTGGCGCACGGACTAATGTTGGATTATTGCCTGTTATATTTTTAATTTTCTCATTACAACTGTTTATCTCTTTTAAAATTTCGCTTCTGCTTATTTGACTGAAAGACGGGTGAGTATCTGAGTGGTTGCCTATTTCGTGACCGTTTTTATATAATTTTTTCACTGCTTCGGGGTTTTCATTTACCCAACTGCCCACGCAAAAAAATGTAGCCTTAGCGTTGTGGCTTTTTAGTATTTCTATTATTTCGTCCGTATCTTCCGCACTCCAGGCGGCGTCAAATGTAATCGCAACCTTCTTTTCGTTTGTTTCAACACAGTATATAGGCAGCTTCTTTAAGCCGTTACTTACCGTTTTGCTGATATGTGAAATAGTTACGGTAGAAAGAATTGTCGCCGATAAAAGTATAGCCGCAACAGCAATAGAGTTTAAAGCAATAACTTTGTATTTCATAGAATCACCCCTGTAACAAAATTTATTCGTAAGGTAAGCAGATTATGAATACAGAGGAGTTTATAATAAGAATGAAAACGATGGTAATTCGTATTTTGAATTACCATCGTAAAAATTTTATAATGATATTTGAGAAAGCCGATGCACCTGAACTGTTCATATTCACAGCGAAGCAATTTTAGTATTCAATATTCATTTGAATACTAATGAAATCAGTATTCTCCCGACAGAACCGCTTCTGCACATCTTATTCCGTCAACACCTGCCGAAACAATACCTCCGGCATATCCTGCGCCCTCGCCGCAAGGGTAAAGTCCCCGAAGTCTTGTTGCTTGGAAAAACTCGTCACGGATAATTCTTATGGGTGAAGAGCTTCTGCTTTCAGGCGCAGTTAAAACCGCGTCATAAAGGTTAAAACCGGGCAGCTTTTTATCAAATTCATATATAGCACCGGCTATTGTATCCGTAACTTTTTTAGGTAGCACTCTTCTTATATCGGTAGGCGTTACACCTGTAGGACAAGAGGGGTTTACATATCCTAATTTTTTAGATTCGTTACCCTTTAAGAAATCACCTAAAAGCTGTGCAGGTGCAGTATAGTCGCCTCCGCCGAGTTTAAAGGCTTTTTGCTCTATTTCTCGCTGTAAATACATACCTGCAAGCGGGTGTTCGTTTAGGAAGGGCGGCTCAATGCCTACAAGAAGCGCACAGTTTGCATTTTCTTTATCTCTTGCATATTCGCTCATACCGTTTACCACCATACCGCCCTCTTCGGAGCTTGCGGCAACAACCGTACCGCCGGGACACATACAAAAAGTATAAAGTCCGCGGCTGTGGGGCGGGTGGCAAGAGAGCTTGTAGTTTGCGGCAGGAAGAAGCGGAGAATTCCACATATCGCCGTATAAAGCCTTGTTAATATATTCCTGGGGATGTTCAATTCTTGTACCTACAGAAAAAGGCTTCTGAATAATCTCTAAACCTTTTCTGTAAACTAATTCAAAGGTATCTCTTGCCGAGTGACCTATAGCCAAAATCAAAGCGTCTGTTTCAATATCGGCAGTGGTGCCGTCTTGATTTTTGTAGGTAACACCTTGAACAAAGCCGTTTGCGGTAATAATATCGACTAATTGTGTATTAAATTTAATTTCGCCCCCAAGCCTTATTATTTCTTCGCGCATATTTTTTACTACGGTTTTTAATTTGTCCGTTCCGATATGAGGCGTTGCAGAGTAAAGAATTTCAGGGGGTGCACCGAATTTTACAAATTCTAAAAAGATTTCTCTGCATCTGCCGTCTTTAATGCCCGTAGTGAGCTTGCCGTCAGAGAAGGTCCCTGCTCCGCCTTCGCCGTATTGCACATTTGAGCTTGTGTTTAAAATTCTTTCGTTCCAGAATTTTTCAACATCTTCGGTTCTTTCTTCAACCTTAGCTCCGCGCTCTAAAACAATAGGGTTAAGTCCCGACTTTGCAAGCATAAGAGATGCGAACATACCTGCAGGACCAAAGCCCGCTACAACAGGTCTTAACGGGAATTTTCTTTTGGCAGGCGGTAAAATGTATTCATATTTTTGTGTAACAAAAGCCTTGTTCTGCGGGAATTTTGAAACAACCTTTTCTTCGTCTAAATCGGTCTCTAATTCTACCGAGTAAACAAGCTTAATGTCATCTTTATGCCGTGAATCTATAGAACGCTTTGCCAAAGAGAAATCTTTAACATCGCTTTCTTTTATTTTAAGCGCCTTGCAAGCCGCTTGTTTTACTTCAAAATCGGTACAGCCCAAAGGCATTTTTATTTCATTAACTCTAATCATATTATTCCTTTACTGCGTTGTGTCCCGCAATTCTGCCGGTTGTAAATGCTAAGTGTAGGTTATATCCGCCGCAGTCGCCGTGAATGTTAAGTACCTCACCGCAGGCAAATACACCGCTTTCCAATTTTGACATCATGGTAGTCGGGTCAAAGTATCCGGTATCAATACCGCCTTTTGTAATCTGCGAATCACTAAAGGGGCGTGTGCCTTTAATATCAACGGTAAAATCCTTTAAAGCTTTTACTGTGTTATCAATCTGCCCCCGCTTTAAGTCGCCGAAAAGAGTATGAGGTTTAATAAAACACCTTTTCATAACCTCGTAAACTAATTTTATATTAACAATACCGTTTAAAACTGTTTCAGCTTCGCTCTTGGCGCATTTGCCCGTTAAAATGTTAAGATGCTCTGTAAGCTCGGTATCGCTGACTTCAGGTACTAAATCGAGTGAAACGCTTAAATTCTTTTTATCTTCACAAAGGTGAGATAAATTCATAATAGGAATGCCTGAAATGCCTTTATCGGTAAACTGAACTTCGCCCTCTTCACTGCCCAAAACAGAGTTGCCGCCGTAAAGCGTAGCGTTGCATTCCGCTCTTACTCCTTTTAAAGCAGAAAGCGTCCTGTCTGCATACAAAAGTCCGCATAAAGCAGGGTACAGGGGCGTCAGCTTGTGACCGAAATTTTCTAATAATCTATATGCAGAGCCGTCAGACCCTTGCACCTCGCTTGATTTTCCGCCGCCGCAAATTATAACGGAATCAAAGCATTCGCCGTCAACTGTGAATTTGTTGCCGGATTTTTTTATACTTGATATTTCGCTTTCGGTTTTAAAAATTACACCTAACCTTTCGGCAGTAGAAACAAGCGTGTCTCTAACCGTAGCGCTTTGCTGAGAACGAGGGTATACCCTGCCGTCTTCTCTGTAGGGCAAAACACCTAAAGAGTAAAAGAAGTTTTCGGTATCGGCAAAGCAAGATGTAAGCACTTTTCTTAAAAAGTCAGGGTCGCCGTAAAAGTGTTTTGGTGAAAGGTCTTCGTTTGTGAAATTGCATCTTCCGTTGCCCGTTGCCAAAATCTTTTTGCCCGGAGCTTTCATTCTGTCAAAAACAACAACACAAGACTGAGGGCTTTCGTATTTTGCTTCAATACTTGCCGCAAGACCTGAAGCGCCGCCGCCTATAATTGCAGTTTTTTTAGCCATGGTATCCCTCCTCTGATAATCACGAATTATAATATCATTTTCCCACAATATTTTCAAGAAGTAAACATATAATACTCTTAAAATTACGAAAATCACAAAATTTTCAATTTATATGAAAAAATATATTTAAAAACATTTACAAAAGTGTGTAAATTTGTTATAATTCCTTGGTATTTATACTACTATGCATTAAAATATGCCTTATATTTACGGTAAAACGGAGGTAATCGTATGAAACGGGTAGAAATTGCTCACCTTTACAGTGATGCAGAAGCATTCGCAAACGGCGAAATTACCGTTTGCGGTTGGGTAAAAACTCAAAGAGCGTCAAAAGCAGTAGGCTTTCTTGAAATTAACGATGGCAGCAGCTTTAAGGGACTTCAAGTAGTTTTTGAAGAATCTAAAATCAATAATTTTAAAGATATTTGTAAAATAAATGTGGGCGCGGCGGTAATTGTTAAAGGCAACCTTATTGTTACTCCTGATGCTGCTCAGCCCTTTGAAATAAATGCAACAGAAATTGCGGTTGAGGGTGAATCAACACCTGATTATCCGTTACAGAAGAAAAGACACACTCTCGAATATCTTCGTACAATAGGCCATCTCCGTCCGAGGGCAAACACATATTCGGCAGCATTCAGAATTCGTTCCGTAGCTTCTTTTGCAATACACAAATTCTTTCAGGAGCGCGGTTTTATATATGCTCACACACCGCTTATTTCTTGCAGCGACTGTGAGGGCGCAGGCGAAATGTTCAGAGTAACCTCTTTCGAGCTTGACAATGTTCCCAAAACGGAAGACGGCGCTGTAGATTATTCACAGGACTTTTTCTCAAAGCCTGCTTACCTTACCGTTTCGGGTCAGCTTGAGGGCGAAATTATGGCACAGTCCTTCGGTAAGATTTATACATTCGGCCCCACATTCCGTGCAGAGCGTTCATATACTCAGCGCCATGCCGCAGAATTCTGGATGATAGAGCCTGAAATAGCTTTTGCAGACCTTAAAGACGATATGGACCTTGCAGAAGATATGATAAAATATGTAATCAGATATGTTCTCGAAAACTGCCCGCAGGATATTGAGTTTTGCAATAAATTTATAGATAAAGGTCTTGTTGAAAGACTTACTTCCGTTGCTAATTCCGATTTTGCCCGTGTAACATACACAGATGCAATTAAAGAGCTTGAAAAGAATAACGAAAACTTCGAATATCCGGCATATTGGGGATGTGATTTACAAACAGAGCACGAAAGATATTTAACAGAAGAAGTATATAAAAAGCCTGTGTTCGTTACAGACTATCCAAAAGAAATCAAGGCATTCTATATGCGTCTTAATGATGACGGCAAAACCGTTGCGGCGGCAGATTTGCTTGTTATGGGCATCGGTGAAATTATCGGCGGCAGTCAGCGTGAAGAAAGGCTTGATGTTCTTACAGAAAGAATTAAAGAAATGGGACTAAAAGAAGAAGATTACTGGTGGTATCTTGACCTTCGTAAATACGGCGGAACTCACCATGCAGGCTTCGGACTCGGTTTTGAAAGACTTATTATGTACTTAACGGGTATTTCAAATATTCGTGATGTACTCCCATTCCCCCGTACCACAGGTACAGCAGATTTCTAATGTTATTCTCGGAGGTTAAAATATGAAATCATACCTTTCTATGTCAAAAGAAGAATTGGTATCGGAATTAAATTCAGTTAAAGCCGATTATGAGGCTCTCAAAGCTGAGGGGCTTAGTATAGATATGTCCCGCGGTAAGCCGGGCGCAGATCAGCTCGATATTTCAAACGGTATGCTCAAGGTTTTTGAAGACGGCAATTTTAAATGCGAAAACGGTGCAGATGTCAGAAACTACGGTCTTTTAGACGGTATTCCCGAATGTAAAAAGCTTTTCGCGGACCTTTTGGAGGTTAAGCCTGAAAATATTATAGTAGGCGGTAACGCAAGCCTTTCTCTGATGTTTGACTATATCTCACAATGTATGTTTATGGGTGCAGGCTTTACTCCTTGGGCGCAAGGGGGCAAGGTTAAATTTCTTTGCCCTGCTCCGGGTTATGACCGCCACTTCTCAATTTTGCAGTATTTCGGTATTGAAATGATAAATATCCCTATGAACTCAGACGGTCCTGATATGGACGCTATTGAAGAAGCGGTAAAAGACAGCTCCATTAAAGGTATGTTCTGCGTTCCTAAATATTCAAACCCGCAGGGTATCACATACTCGGCACAGGTTGTACAAAGAATTGCCAATCTTAATGTTGCCGAGGATTTCAGAGTTATTTGGGATAATGCTTATTGTGTTCACGATTTAACCGATACAACAGACGAGCTCCTTAATATTTTTGATGTTCTCCCCGAACGCAACAAAAATATGGTAGTTGAGGTTGCGTCTACTTCAAAAATCTCTTATCCGGGCGCAGGTGTATCTTGCATTGCTACATCTGTAGATAATGTTAAGTGGATATTACAGCGCCTTACTGTTCAGGCAATAAGCTACGATAAGGTTAATATGCTTCGCCATGTCAGATTCTTTAAAGATGCAAACGGCATTAAAGAGCATATGAAGCTTCATGCTAAAATCTTAAAGCCTAAATTCGATGCGGTTACAGATGCTCTGAATGCAGAGCTTAAAGGCCTTAATATTGCAGAGTGGAATGAGCCGAACGGCGGCTATTTTATAAGCCTTGATGTTACAGGGGGCAGTGCTTCAAGAGTAGGTGTTCTTTGCAAAGAAGCAGGCGTTACACTTACAAATGTAGGCGCAACCTTCCCTTACGGCAAAGACCCTGAAGACAGCAATATCCGTATTGCTCCTACATTCCCGCCGGCAGAAATTCTTGCAAAAGCAATGAAAGTTCTCACAACTTGCGTAAAGCTTGCTTGCCTTGAAGAACTCACAAAATAAGATTTAATCTACAAAGCAGGAGAAATTCTGCTTTGTAATTATAATAGGTGGTTTTATGTTTAGAATTGGTCACGGTTACGATGTTCACGCTTTTGCAGAAAACAGAAAATGTATAATCGGCGGTGTAGATATTCCGTGCGAAAAAGGCCTTTTGGGTCATTCGGACGCCGATGTTTTGTTGCACGCTGTATCCGACAGCCTTTTAGGTGCGGTAGCTTTAGGTGATATCGGCAAACATTTTCCCGATACCGACCCTGAGTACAGCGGTGCGGATAGCTTGATACTTCTTTCCAAAGTGGTAGATTTAGTTAACGAAAAAGGCTACAAAGTAGTTAATATTGACGCTACCGTTATAGCTCAAACTCCTAAAATGTCACCTTATATTGACGAAATGCGCAAGAATATAGCAGACGCTTTAAAGGTAGATGTTGACTCAGTCAGTGTAAAAGCAACAACCGAAGAAAAACTCGGATTTACAGGTAGAAAAGAGGGTATAGCCGCCCACTGTATCTCCTTAGTGGAAAAATTCCGATAAATCACGCACAACGCTGTCATTTTAAATGTTAAGTCTGCTCGGTTTATGTGCTTAGTATTACTCGGCGGCTTCTCACTTCATAACGCTCCCGTAGCTTTCGCCGCCACGCAGTATCTTCATACAGCTGTGGCGCCGAGAAACAACGGATCTGCATAATTTCTCGAAATTTTTCAACCTTGTTTTAGGTTATTGTATAAATTTGTGTATTTTTATATACTTTATTTATCCTTAAATAAATCACGCACAACGCTGTCATTTTAAATGTTAAGTCTGCTCGGTTTATGTGCTTAGTATTACTCGGCGGCTTCTCACTTCATAACGCTTCCGTAGTTTTCGCCGCCACGCAGTATATGAGGTTTCTTCTTTTTTTAAAATTCAGACAAACTGTCTGTAACGCCGATAAAACATATAAATTAACACTATTACGAACCCTTTGCATATTATGAATTGATAGAGTTTTCACATAACATTTATGTGGTAGACCTACAAAACTTAATATGAAAGGGTCTTTTTTATGAATAAAAAAGGTATTAAGGTCGGCTCTGTAACATTGGCAATGAAAGGGCGTGACCTGTTGCAAAAAAATGGATATAAAGCGTATCTGACCCGTAATCCTGAGCCTCAAAACGAGGAAGGTTGCGGGTATGTTATTTATGTGAATAATATAGATAGCAGATGTTTTCAAATATTAAACAGAGCAGGTATAAAGGTGCTTGGTACAGTAGATTTAGGTGATGTTTTATGATTTATTTAGACAATGCCGCAACAAGCTTTCCAAAGCCTTTTGAAGTGATAAAAGCTGTAAATGATTCTTTTTATTATTACCCTGCAAATCCCGGCAGAAGCGGTCATAATTTATCTCAAAAAACGGCAGAACAGGTTTATAAAACAAGAGAAGCGTTAAACGATTTTTTCAATGGCTACGGCAGTGAATTTGTATCGTTTTTTTCAAACTGCACAACCGCTTTAAATGTCGGTATTAAAGGACTTTTAAGGGCGGGAGACCATGTTATCATCTCTTGTTTAGAGCACAATTCCGTGGCGCGTCCCGTGTACAAATTAAAACAAAACGGTTTAATAGATTACACTGTTTTTAATGTGGGCGAAACAGTTGAAGAAACGCTTGTAAATTTTAAAAAATCCTTTAAAAGCAATACAGCACTTTGCGTTATAACCGCCGTTTCAAATGTGTTTGGTAATATCCTGCCAATAAAGGAGCTTTCACGCATTGCTCACGAAAACGGAGCGTTAGTATTGGTGGATGGCGCTCAAGGTGCGGGAATAATTCCCATTGATATGAAAAATCAAGATATAGACTGTCTTTGCGTACCGGGACACAAGGGTTTATTAGGCCCTATGGGTACAGGCGTTCTGCTTCACAAAAACCTGAACTTTAACACGATTTTAGAGGGCGGTACGGGTACTTCAAGCTTTGATTTGGCACAGCCTCAGCTTTGTCCGGAGCGTCTTGAAAGCGGTACGCTGAATGTACCGGGTATTTGCGGATTAAAAAAGGGTGTTGAAATAGTTGAAAATATGGGAGTTTCAAATATTTTTAATAAAGAATCACAAATAGGAGAAGAGATTTTTTACGGGTTAAAATCAATTCCGAATGTTATACTGTACAGAGAGAATTACGGTAAAAATGCTTTTGCGCCCGTAATAAGCTTTAATATAAAAGGGCTTCACAGTGAGCAGGTTTCCCGCATATTGAATGAACATGAGATTTATGTAAGGGGCGGCTTTCACTGTTCGCCGTTGGCACACGAATTCTACGGCACAAAGCAGACGGGTGCGGTAAGGCTTTCGCCGTCTTTTAATACCTCCAAAAAAGATATAAATAATCTGTTAAATGTAGTCAAAAAAATTGCAATTTAAAGATTTATATGATATAATTACAATATATTGGGAAAAAATGCTTTCAGGAAGTGATTTACCGTATGGAAACATTGTCGAATTATTTAGAAAAAGTATGGGGTGCGTTGCTTAGTTTTAATTTTTTATCGGACCTTTTAGATATTTTTCTTGTTACCATTATTATTTACGAGTTAATCAAGTTATTGAGAGGCTCCCGTACTATTCAGGTTTTAAAAGGTATAGGCTTTTTGGTTGTAATTTATATTATTGTAAAGCTTGTAGGTATGGAGGCTTCCGAATATCTCTTATCCGTATTGTTTGAAAACGCTCTTATAATACTTGTTGTACTTTTCTCGCCGGAGCTCAGAAAAGTTCTTGAAAAGTTCGGCAGAACTTCTTCGTTGAATATTTCGTTTTTCGGCAAAAATGAAGATGATTTAACAAAAGAGGTCAATGATACGGTTATTAACTTCTGTAAAGCCGCCAATGATTTAAGTGAGACAAAAACCGGCGCTCTTGTAGTTTTTGAAAAAGAAGCAGTTTTACAAGAAATAATAAATACGGGTACGGTTCTTGACGCAAAGTCATCACCCGAACTTTTTAACGGTTTGTTTTTTAAAAACTCCGCTCTTCACGATGGCGCAGTAGTTGTCAGAAACGGCAGGATTTATGCCGCCGGCTGCATTTTACCTCTTACCCAAAACAATTCTTTGGAAAGCGACCTTGGTACAAGGCACAGGGCGGCTATAGGAATGAGCGAAAACAGCGATGCCATAGCAGTAGTTGTATCTGAAGAAACAGGTGCAATATCTTACGCTAAAGAGGGCATACTTTACAGAAATGTTAAAACAAGCGAGCTTCGCGAGTTTCTTTTAAGCGAGCTTGTTATAAAAAATAACGAAAACGAGAAAAAGTTCAGGCTGCCGTTTAACTCAAAAAACAAAAAAGACAGCGGCAAGGCGGGTGAAAGTGATGAAAAGTAAAAGCAGACCTACTTTAACGGATTTTCTCTACAACGATAAGATTGTTTTCATTTTATCTTTTGTAGTAGCTTTTGTTATATGGCTTTTAGTTGTAATCAATGTAAGCCCGACTATTACAAATGTTGTTAAAGATGTTGAAGTAACAATAGATAATACTGTTCCGTCTCAGTTTGGTTTAGAGGTGTTCGGTGATTCCGAATTTACTGTAGATGTTACGGTTAAGGGTAAAAAATATGTAATATCTTCATCGTCACTTATTGCTGACGATATTATTGTTACAGCCCAGACGAACAGCGTTGATTCGGCAGGCAACCGCACACTTCAGCTCAAAGCCGAGTCCAAATCGGGCAGAACGGATTACACCATAACCGGGCTGTCTGCAAAAACTATCGATGTATATTTCGATACTGCAAAAACAGTTCAGATGGTAATTGAATCAGATGTTGTTACAGATGGTTTTCCTGTGGTAAGCGAAGGCTTTGAATGCGGCGATATCAACCTTTCATCAACATCGGTTACAATTACGGGTCCGTCTACCGAAGTCAACAGTATCGAAAAAGTTGTTGCAAGACTTGTTTTAGATGAATCTTTATCTTCCAATAAATCGGCTGATGCCGAGCTTATCCCGTTAAATGCCAACGGTAAAAGTAACTTTAAATATTTAACTTTAAGTGAAAACAAGGTTGTTTTAACAATACCTGTTTTACGGGTTAAAGAGTTACAAACAAGCGTAATTTTTAAAAACGCACCCGATAACTTCATTGTTACCCCTCTTAAATACACGGTTTCGCCTGAGAGAGATTTATTTAAGGTTTCTGTTGACGAGTACGACAGAGTTACATCCTTCGATATTGGTACAATAGATTTTAAAAATCTTTCACCGAGTAACCATGTTTTCACATTCAGCAGCGAAGATTTAGCCATAGCAGAAGACAGTTCAACCGAAGAATACAAAGTTAATGTTAATGTTTCGGGCATCAGTCAGGAATACTTTACTATTAACAAAGCCGATATTTCTGTCAACAACCCTAAAAAAACAGATTATGCGATTTCGGGATTGAATAAATCTGTTGCTGTTTGCGGCAAAACTCAAAGCTTGTCGTCTATAACTGAAAAAGATATTAAAGTAGAAGTTGATTTATCAGAGGTTAATATAAGCGTAGGCCAAACGGTTTCCGTTCCGGCGGTTGTAAGCGTATCCAATGCAGACTGTTGGGTTTACGGCACATATACAGTAGATGTAAGTTTATAAATTGAAAGGAGAGTAACCGGTGAAAATTAAAAGGGTTGTTTCATTAGCGGCGGCGCTTGTTATTTTAATGATTTGTTCGGGTTGCTCTCTTAACTTTTTTTCGGTAGAGAGTTTAATGAGCCCGCCGTCTCAGTCGGGCAAAAACGGCGAAGTCGAAAAAAACTTTAAAAAACTTATGTCAGATAAAAGTATACAATTGAGAACGCCTACAAGCGGCGACTACCAAACATCATATATTCTTTATGATATAAACGGTGACGGCAACGAAGAAGCTTTTGTATTTTATACGGATTCCTCTGTAGACGCTTCGGTCCGTATGGCATTTTTAGAGTGTATAAACGGAACATGGGTCATCTCAGCCGATGTTAAGGGCGGAGGAAGCAGTGTTTACGATGTTTCCTTTGCAGACCTTAATAATGACGGTCTTTCTGAAATCTTCGTAAGCTGGTCGTTGTTTGAAAGTAAGACTTCAAGAATACTCTCCATATACAAAATCAAGTCCGGCAGCAACGGCGTGTTTACACTGAATACCTTAGATACTATGGGCAACGAATATTTCAATGCTAAAACCGTAGTAGATTTTAACGGAGACGGCAAAAAAGATATTGTTCTTATTAACTTAGACGACTCGTCAGATGTTCAAAAATCTTTCTTCAGGTGTTTCTCGCTTAATGAGTCAAATGAATTGGTCAAGTTTGCCGAAACCAGAATAGACAGCTCCATTACAACTGTTTCAAACATACAGAGTGATACTGTTAAAATAGATGAAAATGAAATTTCAAGAATATTTGTGGACTGCCTTAAAACCGACAGCGCAATGTTTACGGAAATGCTTTATTGGGATTCGTCAAAGCTGACTGCGGTCAGGGCAATTAAAAAACCTTCGGTTACTACATTAAGAAATTCAAAAGTCACTTGCAGGGATATTGACGGTGACGGCCTTTTGGAAATACCCGTAAATACAAAGCTGAACGGCGAAGACGCTAACTTAACAGCTAAAGTCAATAAAGTAAATTACACATTTACCATGCTGAAGTGGTTAAACTCAACAGGCGATAAAAGCGAGGGTAATATATATACCCTTTACAATCCCATTGAATCGTATCTTTACAGAGTTACAAGAATCAGCGATATTACTGTAAAGTACGATAATTTAAGAGAAGCTTTACTTATATGCATTTGGGATAATAATAAAAAGGTTATTAAAGATGAACTTTTGTCTATATCATACAAAGAAAACGGTGATGATGCAGAAAATCTTAAAGAATTGACAAAAGCAGATAAAGGTGCATTTTATTACAATATTACCGAATACGGTAAACGCTTCGGAATTACAGATGAGGGTATCAAATCTTCATTTATATTAATAGAGTGAGGGAATATGAAATGAAAAAAGTACTTATTGCAGAAGACGAAAGTGCCATTCGAGAGATTATATCCATTACATTAAAACGCGCGGGCTACGATGTTATTGAAGCTGAAGACGGTCAGCAGGCGCTTGATTTATATGCTGAACACAACGGAGATTTTGATGTAGTGCTTCTTGATATTATGATGCCCAATGTTGACGGACTGGAGGTTTGTAAAAGACTCCGTCAACAAAGCAGTACTGTAGGTATTATTATGCTTACCGCAAAAACTCAGGAAATGGACAAGGTCTCAGGTCTTTTAAACGGAGCAGATGATTACATAACAAAGCCTTTTTCACCGCTTGAGCTTATGGCAAGGGTTGACAGCGTCTGCAGGCGAGTTACTATGAGCGCTCAGGCAAATGCTAAAAATACAAAAACAGATAAAATCACTATAGAGCCTTTTGAATTAAATCTCAGAAACAGAACTCTTTACAAAAACGGCGAATTGATAGAACTTACCCAAGTGGAGTTCCAAATCATTGAGTATTTCTTTGTAAATGCCGGTAAGGCCCTCAGCCGTACCGATATTTTAAAAGAGGTTTGGGGTGAGTCCTACTACGGCGATGAAAAGGTTGTTGATGTTAATATTCGCAGACTTCGTATGAAAGTTGAAGAACAGCCTTCCGTTCCGAAGCATTTGGTAACTGTCTGGGGAATGGGATATAAGTGGATTTGAGAAATTGAAGATTTTTTTAAAAGGGAGTGAAACAAATGCATGTTAAAGATAAAATCAGCGTTAAGGGTATTACAAAGCGTTGGGCTACAAACACTCTTTTAGTTACGGCTGTTATCTTATTACTGCTTGTTTCTATCTCGGTTTCATTTGTTATAGGTTATTACAGAAACTATGTAGGCAACTATTTATCCGGTTTTGCCAATGAAAGTGTTACCACTTTTTTTACACCGTATTTAGAGGGCAGTTTAGACACATTTAATGTTAAAGCAAAAGAATTTGTAGACAGTTTTGACGATAAAAGCCGAATGGAAATTCAGGTTGTTAACAGAGAAGGCAGTGTCAGCGTGTCATCTTCGGGTTTTAAAGTTGACGATACCTTAGACGATATGGCAGATGTACAAAAAGCCATTACATCTTCTACGGGAATATATAAAGATTCTTTTATAAATAATAACGGCGAGCATATTATGGCGGTTGCTATGGTGTTGCCCTCCGTAGACGGCGAATTTTCAGGTGCAGTAAGGTTTATAACCTCTTTAAAGGGAATAGACGGTCAGATTATAGGCTTTATAGTAATTATTTTCATAGTTTACTTATTAGCACTTTTGTTTGTGGCGATTTCAGGACTTTTCTTTGTGCAGACTATTGTTACGCCTGTCCGCAAGATTAACGACACCGCCCGTGAATTTGCCGCAGGAAATTTTGAAAAACGCATTGAAGATTTCGGCGGAGAAGATGACGAAATATCGGAATTGGCTAATTCTATTAA
>JBJEPP010000012.1:0-4156 GCA_051881295.1 Acutalibacteraceae bacterium
TGTCCTTTTAGAAATACTATAGCACGAAGCAAAAAACTAATTGTTTACACCAAAACCACGCTATAATGCACACAAAGTGTGCGGTGCTTTTCGTTAATTTTTCATTCTTCATTTTTCATTCTTTATTAACATTCACCTTAACAACTCCGCAGCTGCTGTCATATCCGCTGAGGCTGTTACCGTTTACAGCCCTTACGGTATAATAATACTGAATATCATTTTCTGCTGTTTCGTCAATGAAGTTTTCAGAGGTTACTTCTCCTATTCTGCTCCAGCCGGTAGTATCGGTTTTTCTGTATACTCTGTAAAATGATGCTCCTTTTACGGTATTCCAAGTAACAGATACATTGCCGTCTTCCAGAATAATAGCGTCTGCTATAGGTTTATCTAAGCTAATCCAAGAATATGAATAAGAATGATAAATACCGTTACCTTTTGAGTTATAGGCTTTTACGGTATAAAAATATGTTTCTCCGCTTATTAATTTTTCGGTATCCTTGTAAGAAGAAGCTGTTGTTTTTCCAAGGCACTTCCAAGCGCCGTCTGCAGTTCTTCTGTAAACTGTATATCCGGTGGCATTTGCTACTTTATTCCACTTAACAGATACTGCGCCGCTGCTGTCGGAAGAAAGTGATGTTATTTCTACAGGGTCTAAACAGTTGATACCTTTACCTGCATAGTAAGACCCTTTATTTGAGCCGTTATACGGAACAACCGTGTAATAATAAGCCGCGCCTTTTTCAGCGGTTTTGTCAACATAGCTTGTTTCATTACTTTGTACCGTGGCAATAGCTTTAAAACTGCCGCCCGGAGTTTTTCTGTAAACCTTGTAGCTTGTTGCACCTGCAACACTATGCCAAACTATTTTGTTACCGTCAGATTGACTTTTAACAGAGCTTATTTCAGGAGCATCCATATAAAGGCAAGATTTTACATTGTTGCCCGAAACGCTTTGACCGTTGCTGTTTTTAGCAACTACATAATAAAAGTATTTTAAATTATTTTCTTTAGCTTTACTGTCATAAAAAGAGGTTTTAGAGGTTGTTCCTGCTAATTCATATTCACCGCCGTCCGGCTTTCTGTAAATATCATATTCCGTTGCGTCTTCAACGCTGTTCCATTTTATAAGAATTGTGTTATCTACACTCGAGCCGAGACTTGTAATAACCGGCTCATTTAAAACACGGACTGTTTCACCCACAGAATCAAAACTGCTGAATGTTCCGTAGCTGTACACTAAAAGTCCGTATGTATAAGATTTACCCACCTCAACATCTTCGTCTATAAAGAAAAACTCATCAGTTGTTCTTAACAAAACACTCCAGCCGCCGTTTTCATCTTGTTTCAGAACATTGTAGCTTTCTGCATATTCTACTTTGTCCCAACTGATTTTTACGGTTGTTCCGTCCGATGAAAGAACGGGCTTTTTAACGCCGTCAATAAACACTTGCACTTCAGGCGATTTAAGCCCCAAAACAGTGCCGTTAACTGCACGGACAAGATAAATATATGTTTCGCCGTCAATTTTTTCGGAGTCATCTATATACTCAGTAACTTTACCGTCTATATTGGCAATTCTCCTGTAATTACTGTCGGCTGTTTTTCTGTATACTCTGTAACCCTCTGCTCCGTAAACCTCGCTCCAACAAAGTAATACCTTGTTGTCTTCAATATATTTAGCCTCTGTAAAAGACGCAGGAGCTAAATAAACAGTCTCGGCACCTAAAGTATTGTATTTGCTTTTATAATTTCCGTCAAATGCCCTGACTGTATAGTAATACTTTTCACCTCTTACGGCTGTAGTATCAATATAACTGCAATCCGCTGTATTAGCTATACCTACCCAAGACTCGGTTTCTGAATTTCGTCTGTAAACCCTGTAATATTCTGCACAAGGCACACTCTCCCACTTCAGGTAATTGCAGTTATAAAGAGCTTCGGCCTCTAATATTTTAGGTATGGCGCTGCCCACTCTGTTTACGGTAATTTTAAAGTTGTACATTGTGTCTTTATCTATTACATAGTTACCGCTTTTTTTAATATATGTATAGCAAACACCGTAGTACACACCGCTGTAACCGTTTAAAAAATCAACAGTAAGTGTCGCAGTTGTATCTTTTGCGGGCAGCGTTTGCGTTTTACTCATATACACATTTTGCATTTCTTTATCGGTATAAATTGAAATACCGAAGTATACGCCGGAGTTGTAACCTTTGCTGTCAAGATAAAATTTTATTTTTGTGCTTGTACCGTTTACTGAAAAAGAATTGCATTTTGTTTTACCGTCATCCTTTACGGAATAAACCTTGCCGTATTTTCCGCCGAAAGAGTCGTAAGCCGTGCCTGCAAATGCTGAAACGCCAAATGCAGAAACAGTGCATAAAACTGCAAGTAAAATACTGATTATCCTTTTAGATGTTTTCATATTTTGCCCTCTCTTTCAAGATATTTTTCTGCTTTTAATAAAACCGTTTGAGTTTTAGAGTCTTTTATTTCGTTATTCATTACCATTTCTACAGCTTCAGACATAGGCATTTTAATTACATTTATAAATTCGCCTTCGTCTAAGTGTTGCTCTCCCTCGCTTAAATCGGTAGCAATATACATGTGTATTACCTCATCAATTAAAGCAGGAGTTGTGTACATATCGCCTAAATGGATTATATTTTTTGCAGTAAATCCTGTTTCTTCCGAAAGCTCACGAAGTGCCGCGCTAACAGGTTCTTCGCCTGTTTCAAGCTTGCCTGCGGGAACCTCTAAAGTAACCTTGTTAAAGGCATACCTGAACTGATTTACAAATATAACCTCGCCATCTTCGGTAACAGGCAAAACACAAACTGCACCCGGGTGGCGGATAACTTCGCGCACACTTTTACTGCCGTCAGGCAAAAGTATTTCATCTTTAAATAGATGTATTGCCACACCGTTGAATATTTCTTCGGAATTCAACTGCTTTTCTTCTAAATTCATAAATAAATCCCCCGAATTTAATGAAGAATGAAAATATTCTTTTTATATTATACATTATTGCTCGATTTCTTTCAATAGTTTATTTTTGCGCTGCGCTTAGCGTATTTCAGCTAATAGCAGTGAACGGTAAACGAGTGAACAAGTGAACGATTGTTCAGCTAATAGCTAATAGCCGACAGCTAATAGCTCGCTATCGCGTGAGGCAAAATATGAATGCTACGCAATACAGTTAACGGCTTGTCGAATGAAAAATGAAGAATGAAAAATGAAAAATTTCGGTGCAAGCACAGTGCCTGCGGCACAATTTAATGTGCTTGCAGAGATAAAATCAACTTTACTTTTCTAACAAAATAAAATTAAACAGATAGTAATTCAAATTTTGGAATGTTTGAATTTACTATCCGTTTTCTTGTTTGTTTAAGATTTATAGACTGTCCTTTTACAATTACTATAGCACGAAGCAAAAAACTTATTATTTACACCAAAAGCACGCTAAAATGCACACGAAGTGTGCGGGGCTTTTCGTAAATTTTTCATTTTTCATTCTTCGTTTTTCATTCTGCTTGTGAAGCCGCTATTAGCTGTTAGCTGTGAACAGTGAACGCCGTAAACGGATTTTAAAAAAGATTTTATATTAAAGAGCAAAAGAAAAAACACACCGCAAACTGCCCTATCAAAATATAGTAGCGGTCGGTGTGCTTAATCAACAAACGGTAAAACTGTAAGCCGGGTTTTGTCGTTTAAGGCAGTCATCTATCTACGCGTTTTATTACTAAAACGCTCAAGCCACCCTTCGGGGATGTGTAAAAACACTGTCCGGCTGACTCCCCATTCGGTGTTGCATCGGGTAGGGTTTACATGGCCATAATGTCTCCATTATGCCGGTGAGCTCTTACCTCGCCTTTCCACCCTTACCGAAAAATCGGCGGTATATCTCTGTTGCACTATCCCTAAGGTTACCCTCGGCGGCTGTTAGCCGTTACCCTGCCGTGTGATGCCCGGACTTTCCTCATCTACCGAAAAAATCGGTATCCGCAACTGCCCATTTTACCGTTTGTTGATTTTACACTATTTTAAAGCTTTCGTCAAGCAAAAGTTTTATTGTTTTAAAGCCTATTTTTGCAAAAAAAGAGATAAGTTGTAAAATAAAATGGCCAAAAAAGATGACTCATAAAGACATCTCTGA
>JBJEPP010000013.1:0-15558 GCA_051881295.1 Acutalibacteraceae bacterium
CAAGTGAAGAGATAAGAAGAATGCTGAAAACCAGAAGCATACTGGTTTCCAGCACTGTGAAGATCAAGAATCAGATTCATGGAATGCTTTTAGGCTATGGAATTGAGACAAAGACAGCTCAATTTCAAAGCAAAAAGAAAAGGCAGGAACTGATAAACGTTCTCGCGGAACACAACTTCTCACAATTCACTGCCTCGTCACTTGAAGTGACATTAAGTATTTTAGACGATATTTATGCACAAGTCAAGAAGATTGAGGAACAAATTCGAGAAATGACAAAAGAAAATGAAACTGTCGAGCTTTTAATGACAATGCCGGGAATAGGTTTTGTGGGAGCAACAACGATAGCTTCATATATAGATAATATTGAAAGATTTGACGGTGATTTCAAAAGGTTTTCATCATATCTGGGGATTATCCCAAGTGTTCATAATTCAGCCGATACGGTTCGGATGGGTCACATAACGAAACGAGGACCGCAGGAACTGAGAACAGCATTTGTGCAAGTGGCAATGGGAATAATCAGACAACCGCAGAATACATCGGAATGGAAACTAATGAAAGACTATCAAACAATGAAAGTATCAAAGGGTTCGGGAAGAGCAATTATTGCATTAACAAGAAAAGTGGCAAGGATTGTGTTTGCAATGCTGAATAACAAAGAAGCATTTAATCCCGAACTTATGAAAAAAGCAACAGTAGCATAGACTGTTTTCCTTGTCAAGGGTCGCTACGCTTTTGCCCTTGACAACTCAAACACCCTATGCTGTGTTGATGATACGAGGGCTTAGCCCTCAAAACATAACCGATTTCGGTTATCAAAAAATATTAAAAAATACAGCAAGTTGGTTAAAACCACTTGACTTTTTATAGGAGGAGAGTAAAAATGGCTGAAGAAACAAAAACAACTACAACAACGGATACTGAACCCGGAACAGACGGCGCAACTGTTGAGAAGAAGTATTCCGAAGAAGAAATGAACGGCATAGTTAAAAAGAATAGCGAAAAAGCCGTAATCGGTCAAGTGTAAAAACATTTAACCGCTTGTCATTTTTATTTCCTTAACTTTCATAATAAAAATTTTGACTTGCATTTTGACTTGCACTTTTTCGGAATTATAGGGTATTTTAAGGTATTTTAGCGAAAATAAAAATTAAAAATAAAAAACGCTGAAATACCCGATATATAAGGGTTTCAGCGTTTTTTTGAAGCATAAAAATGCAATTAAATTCTGGCAGGGATGGCGAGATTTGAACTCACGCATGACGGAGTCAAAGTCCGTTGCCTTACCGCTTGGCTACATCCCTATTTAAGGTGGGGTGGATGATCGGGGTCGAACCGACGACCTCCAGGGCCACAACCTGGCACTCTAACCAACTGAGCTACATCCACCGTTTTTAATGGCACGGTTGGAGGGTCTCGAACCCCCGACCTACTGCTTAGAAGGCAGTTGCTCTATCCAACTGAGCTACAACCGCGCATTGTGGAGCGGGTGATGAGAATCGAACTCACACGACCAGCTTGGAAGGCTGGAATTCTACCATTGAACTACACCCGCACGGTGTCACAACATCGGTTATTTTATCATAACAGCACTCTGTTGTCAAGATAATTTTTTGAAATTATAGGAAATAATTTTATTATTCCTCAACTAACTCCCCAACGGTGTAATCATCACAGGATTTTGTTATAACAACATCAATAATCTGTCCTTTTAAATCGTAATTACCGAGTAATCGAACAGGTGTGTAATTTTCGGTATAGCCCTCTATATAATCTTCGTGTTTTGATTCAAATAATACAGAAACTCTTTTGCCGATTTGTTTTTTTAAGAAATTTTCACGGATTTTATTTGTTTTACCAATTAAATATCTTGCCCGTTCTTCTTTTACGGCATTCGTAAGCTGTTTCATTTTCTCGGCTTTAGTGCCTTTTCTTACAGAGTAGGGGAATACATGTACCTTTTCAAAACCGATTCTTTTTACGAAGTCTACGGTTGTTTCAAAATCCTCTTCGCTTTCTGTAGGGAAGCCCACAAGCACATCTGTAGTAATAGTGCAAGCAGGGAATACCTGACGGAGCTTGTTTGCAAGCTCTTCGTATTCTTCTGCAGTATAGTGCCTGTTCATGGCTTTTAAAACGCTGTTACAACCGCTTTGTACAGATATATGAAATTGAGGGCATAACTTACTAACGCCCTTCAGACCGTTTATCATGGCGTCTGTAATGTGGTCAGGCTCTAATGAGCCGAGTCTGACTCTTTTTATTCCGTCATATTTTTCCGCAAGCATTAAAGCATTTGGAAGAGAGTGTTCTGTGCCTTTACCGAAATCCGAAAGATTTATACCGACAAATACTATTTCTTTATAGCCGTTCTCATTAAGCGATTTAAGCTCTTTGTCAATATCTTCCAAAGATTTTGAACGGGAGCGGCCTCTTGCGGTAGGTATAAGGCAATAAGAACAGAATCTGTCGCAGCCGTCCTGAATTTTAAGAAAAGCCCGTGTGTGTCCGTCAAAACGGGTAATGCCCGTACCGATAAATGCTTCGCCGTTTTCGTGTTCTATTCTTCGGTCAATTTTTGTGTTTTTATTCAAATATTCATTTATTGCAACAACAATTTCCGAATTGCTTCTGTTACCCATAAAAATATCAACATCGGGTAAATCGTTTATAATGCTTGGCTCTGCCTGAGAAGCGCAACCTGTTAATACGATAATAATATCAGGTTTACTGTTTTTTATTTTTCTGATTGTTTGCCTTGTTTTTCTGACGCTTTCGGCAGTAACGGTACAAGAATTTATAACTGCAATATCGGCGTCGTTTATACTATATATAATAGTATGTCCGTTTTTTTCTAAAAGCTCGCACATTTCCTGTGACTCGTATTGATTAACTTTACAGCCTAAAGTGTAAAAATATATATTCATTATATTAAATACCTCTGAAAATAAAAAACTACTCCTAAATTCCTTTAGGAGTAGTAATTATATCATATTATAACAATATGTGCAATATTTTATCTTGCAATATCTGAGAATCCGCCGTCACCGAATACTGCATAAAGAACATCGTCAATAGTTTGAAGAAGCTTCTCAAGCATTTCGTCCATCGGGTCAGGAGTCTTATCTTTTTGAGTACCGAATCTGACAAGTGTGTTGTAGAGTTCGTCTGTTACAGCCTCAGCTTCAGATGATTCGCAGACTGTGTTATCAAGAAGAGCATAAGCCTTAGGAAGCGCAGCTGCAATTTCAGGGATAGCATCTCTGTTATATGTTTTTCCTGCCTCTGCTTCAGCCGCAGCAATTTCGTCTTCTGTCCAGTTAACAATTTTTTCTGCTTCCGGAATGTATCTTTGTACAAGATTTTTAGTATTTCTGTTGCCGTTGAACTGTGGATATTCGTCTGCTTTATCGGCAGTTGTTTTAATCTTACCTGAAATAAGTTGACCCATAAGGCTTATAACAACATCGTTTCTGCCAACTTCGTGATGCTGACCCTGGAAGAACCATGTAGTGTCAGGGAAGAGACATGTTGAAGCGTCAATACTACCGTCGGGAGAGATTATAGAATCTTCATTGAAGAGAATATCGTCACTAAGGAGAGTGCCTGCTGCAGCGTATGTTGCTCCGAGTGAAGTTGAGTCAATATCAATGATACCGTCACTGTTAGTTGTGTCTGATGAACGCATAGCGGCAAAGAAGTTGTAATCTTCTTTGGAATAATCAAGACCGTAACCGCAAACTGACGCTACTCTTGATGTACCGTTAGATGTAAGAGCAAGAAGGTTATCGTAAAGATTTTCCTTAGCTGCTTGGAATTTATCGAGCTTTACTGCAAGCTCAGCATATTCACTGTCGGTCCAGATGTAGTTATATTTAGCTTTAACCTCGTCATATTTATCTGTAGGAATCATAGACCAGAACTGAGGACAGTTAATCAGCAATGTATCTAAAAGACCGTCCATAGCGGCTGTTAGTATTGAATATACCGTTGATTTAGGGAATATCTTAAGAGCAATGTTAATTACATTACCTAAAGTTGTGTAACCTTCCATTTCTTTCATAATCATCGGAATATATTCACGGAAGAAGAATTGGTCATAACTGCCGGTAATTTTAAACTGTCTTAAATAGAAATCGCCCATAACATCTGTGCCTTGAAGGCAAGCGACAATGTTAAATACATTGTTAATGTCGGGGTAGCCTGTACCTTTCATATTTTCAAGGTAAGCTGTAAGAATTGTACCGCCGAGAGAAATTGAAGCGATGTTTACTTTATCGTAACCGCTGTCCTCTTTAACAAACTGAATGAATTCGTCAAGACCTTCTGCGGATTCCATCGGATCGCCTATAAGAGGGAATGTGTAAATATAAATCATTTCCTCAGGAACAACAACTTCAGCGTCAGCAGCTACTTCGTAAACACCGTCGGCATTTTTAACTGCGCCCGTAACCGGTTGCATCGGAATCATTCTGTAGAAGTAGCTTTTGTCTTCATTATTCATATTTTTAAGTGATGAATAGTAAGATACTAATTGAAGATTATTAACAGGTTCGCCGCTTTTATCGGATGCCTGAATTGAGAAAATCTCTTGAACGGTTTTGTAAACACCGTCAGCAAGCTCTTTATTTGCTTTGTTGAGGGCAGAGTTATTAACCTGTGCTACAAGCGCATTAAAAAGCGGTAACGCAAGGTTGTTCAAAATAGGAGCTGCAATAGCAGATTCATCAATAATAAGAAGACCGCCTTTAAGCTCGTCACCGTTTGCGTTAACTGCAGGTGTTCCGTCTTCGTCTGCAAGGTAACATATAGACTGACTTATACCCGGAAGAATAATTGTGGGAACAATGTTTTCTTCACTGTCACCGGCTATAGCATTGTTTTCTAAAACAGCAGGTGTTTCTTCAAGATATTGAACTGCTTCTTCAACAGTATTAAAGTTGTATACTGCCGAGCCGTCAGCCAATGTAGATGTGCTGTTTGCTTTAACTGTTGATGCAGCAGAAACCACACCTACACTGATTACGGAAAAAGCCATAACAAGTGTTAAAACAACAGCAAGTACGCGTTTACTTGTCTTTTTCATAGAAAAAGTTCCTCCTTAGGTTTTATACATACTATAATATAACATATTTATCCAAAAATTACAACATTATATTAAAGTAAATTTAAACAAATTACAGCAATAATATTTGTTGACTTTAACACTCCGAATATTGTATAATAACGGTGCAGATATTTTTTTATGAAATCTATTAAACAGGGACGGATTATATATGGGATTTTTAACAGCATACATTGCAGTTATCATTTTTGTTTTCGGAACAGTAATCGGTAGCTTTTTGAATGTGCTTATTTACAGATTGCCTATAGGTATGGATTTTAAAAAGGGTAATTCAATTTGCACATCCTGTAAACATAAATTGAATTGGAAAGATTTATTTCCGCTTTTCAGTTGGATATTTTTAGGCGGTAAATGCCGCTATTGCAAAGCGCCTATTTCTCCGCGCTACCCAATAGTAGAGGCGTTGAACGGCACCGCTTATGTTCTTATTTACTTATTCATTGCAGGCGGTACCGCTATAGAGGGTTTAAACCTTAAGCTTGTCGGTTATATGATTATGATGTCTGCTCTTATAGTAGTTTCCTGGATAGATTTTGAACATCAGATTATCCCCGATTCAATGTGGATAGCAATATTCGTAGGCGGATTGTTTATTGTTGCCGACACGCTTATTACCGGCACATTCACAAAAGAATGGATAATCTCAAAGCTTATAGGTCTTGTTGCAGTATCGGGCGTATTCTTTATTATTGCTTTTGTTACTCAAGGCAGAGCTATGGGCGGCGGAGATATAAAGCTTATGGCTGCCGTTGGATTTGTTTTAGGCTGGAAAGCCGTTATTGTGGCATTATTTATGAGTGCAATATTCGGCGTATTATTTGCTTTAGGCAGAAAGATTTTCAGCAAAAAAGCAATGAAAGGCGTTGTACCTTTCGGCCCTTTCTTGGCAATGGGTTCTGCCGTTTGTGCCTTTGTAGGTGAAAACATTTTTAACGGGTATTTGAATTTGTTCCTTTAATTCATACTGACTCCTTTATCAGCATATTTATATGTTGACGAAGGAGTTGTATTATATGTTTGTTGTTACTTTAAAATCAAAAAAAATAAAGCGTCTTATCTTTATAGTTCTTGCTTTCTTATTCGTTGTTTTTTCGGTTATATGCGGTTTTAATATTCTTTGCAATAAAACATCCGAAGCTTGCAGTGTAAGCAATACGGCAGATGTTGCGGAGTTTGTTTCAAGCTTCGGTTGGGCGGTAGAAAGCGAGCCTGTAGAGGTTAAAACGGTTGTAATTCCCGATAAATTTGATGATGTGTACAATAACTACAATAAAATTCAGTTGGAGCAAGGGTACGATTTATCGGAATATTGCGGCAAAGAGGTTGAAAGATATACCTTTAAAGTAGTAAACTATCCCGGCTTTGAAAATGACGGTACAATTCGGGCGAATGTTCTGGTATATGAGGGGGTTGTTATCGGCGGGGATGTATGTTCAGTAAGATTAGACGGCTTTATGCACGGATTTGAAGCGGTGAAAAAATGAAAAAAGAAAGAATAGATAAACTTATAGCGTCACAAAGCTTGCTCAGTCGGAACGATGTGAAAACTCTTTTAAGAAAAGGCGAAATAACAGTTAACGGCGATGTTGTAAAAGATGCTTCCTTTAAAGCTTCTTATGATGATTTAATTGTTGTAAATGGTGAGGCTTTATGCCAATCTCAATACACCTATATTATGCTGAATAAACCAAAAGGCGTAGTCAGTGCAACAGACGATAAACGGTATAAAACCGTTGTAGATATTTTACCGGACGGGCTTAAACGAAAAAATCTTTTTCCTGCCGGTAGGTTAGATAAAGATACAACCGGTTTTTCCCTGATTACCGATGACGGCGAGTTTGCTCATAATATATTAGCACCGGGGCGTCATGTGAGTAAAACATATATTGCCGAAGTAAGCGATAAAATAGATTTTGAGTCGGCAAGAAAGGTTTTTAATGACGGTGTGGTTTTAAAGGACGGCACAGTTCTTTTGTCTGCTGAGTTATATGAAATTGAAAACCGGGAAAATACCTATAAGGTAGTAATAAAAGAGGGAAAGTATCATCAAATAAAAAGAATGTTTGCTTCTCTCGGCACTAATGTTGTTGAATTGAAACGCATTGCAATAGGAGGGCTTTTTTTAGATGATAATTTACCGGAGGGTTCCGCCCGTCTTATTACAAAAGACGAGCTTAATATGATAACGGAATAAATTACGAAAAACACTTAAAGTCAGACCTTTTGAGTGTTTTTTATTTTCTATTGGTAATATTGACGAAACCGACAAAAAACTGATAAATATGTGCATATTTAGATTATAAAATAAGAAAAAACACCTTTATTTACAACAAATTGCATAAAAGAATTTATAAAATATCAAAAAAAGCCTTGCAAAATTGTGCAATGTTGTGTATAATGTATAACTGTTAAACATTGATTTTGTGAAAAATTATTGGAGGTTAGTACAAAATGTCCAATGGGTTAATGCAAAGCGTAATTCATCAAATGCGGGATGTTGTTGACAGAACTATCGGCATAATTGATGAATCGTGCACAGTAATTGCTTGTAGTGATTTGGGCAAAATGGGTGAGGTTCGTCACCTTGATGCATCAAAAATATTCTCCTCAAATACTTCTGTTGAGTGTGACGGTTGCCTTTATCAAGCGTTCGGTAATAAAATGCGTCCGGAATATGCGGTTTTTGTTGAGGGTAATGACAGTGCTGCCCATAACTACATAGGCGTTCTCGGAGTTTCTCTTTCAAGCATAAAGCAGTTTTATGATGAAAAATATGACAGAAGCAATTTTATAAAAAATATTATTCTCGATAATATTCTTCCGGGTGATATTTACCTTAAAGCCAGAGAGCTTCATTTTAATAACGAAGCGTCAAGAGTAGTTCTTATTATCAGATTACTCGATAAAAACGATGTTTCGGCATTTGATGTTATCCAAAATCTTTTCCCTGATAAAACAAAAGATTTTGTTATCAATATAGGTGAAAACGATATTGCCCTTGTTAAAGAGGTTAAGAGCGATATTGACAGCAAAGATTTAGAAAAGCTTGCCCGTTCTATTTCGGATGCTATTTCCTCCGGTTTTTCATCTCACGCAGTTATCGGTATAGGTACTGCCGTTGTCGGCGTTAAAGAGCTTGCCCGCTCTTTTAAAGAGGCTCAGGTTGCTCTTGAGGTTTCAAAGGTATTCGATACCGAGAAAAATATAGTAAGTTATGACCACTTGGGTATTGCAAGACTTATTTATCAGTTGCCTACAACACTTTGTGAAATGTTCCTTAAAGAAATCTTCAAGGTTGGCTCTATAGATAATCTTGACCAGGAAACTCTTTTTACAATTCAAAGATTTTTTGAAAACAACCTAAATGTTTCAGAAACATCAAGAAAATTATTTGTACATAGAAATACTCTTGTTTACAGACTCGAAAAAATCAAAAAGCTCACAGGCCTTGATCTCAGAGAATTTGATGACGCAATTGTGTTCAAAGTAGCTCTTATGGTTAAAAAGTATCTTGATGCTAACCCTGTAAAATATTAACAGGTAATTTATTAAGTAAATATTAAATTTTTAAATTTTAGCACATTTTTATTTCAAAAGGGTTACATTTTGTAATAAAATGTGCTATAATTGTTTTACTCTTGAAATTTACTATTAAAAATATAAGATTGGGTGTTAAATGTGATAGAATTTAAAAGTGTCACCAAGATATATGCCGACACTAAAACAAAAGCCCTCGAAAATCTTAATATTAAGATTGAAAACGGCGAGTTTGTTTTTATTGTGGGCTCATCGGGTGCCGGCAAAAGTACATTATTAAAGCTCATGATGAGGGAAGAAGTTCCTACATCCGGCGAAATAAATATAAATGGGTACAATTTAAACACATTGAAAAAGCGTGAAATTCCGTATTTCAGAAGAAGTTTGGGTATTGTGTTCCAGGATTTCAGGCTTATTCAGACTATGAATGTTTACGATAATGTTGCCTATGCTATGCGTGTTATAGGCGCTCACGAGTCTGCTATAAGAAAGCGCGTGCCGTATTTATTAGGTCTTGTAGGCCTTAATTCAAAAGCCCGTTCAAAGCCGAACCAGCTTTCGGGCGGCGAGCAGCAGCGTGTTGCCTTAGCCCGTGCTTTGGCAAATAACGCAAGCATGATTATTGCGGACGAGCCCACAGGTAATATTGACCCTAAAATGTCTTATGAAATTGTGGATTTGCTTAATCATATTAACGCAGACGGTACAACCGTTGTAATGGTTACACATGATTTGAGTCTTGTTAAAACTTTTAATCACCGTGTTATCACAATTAAGAACGGTGTTGTGGAGTCGGATTACCCTGATGCTTCTCATATTGAGGCAGAACCGTACAGATTTGTTGAAGATGAAGAGCAAATCGGCTCATATTTCATTGAAGACAGTCACGATGATTTAGATTATCTTATTCAGAACTACGGTATTGATGCTGATTCCGATACCGTTACTGTTGATGTAGAGCCGATTCGGGAAGAATCTGTTGCAGAATCTGCAGAAAAGGAGGCAGATGCAGAATGAAAGGTGCGAGCTTAGGTTATTTAACCCGTGAAGGCTTTAGAAATATTTGGGTTAACCGTTTACTTTCTTTAGCAACTGTTGTAGTTCTTATTTCTTGCCTTATTATTGTAGGAACAGGCTCACTTCTTTTCTTAAATATCGAATCTGTCCTCGATTTAATCGAAGGTCAGAATGTCGTAATGGTTTATGTTAATGACGATGCAGACGATTATTCAACTCAGACCTTAGGCGTTCAGCTTGAGTGCTTGGATAATGTTTCAAAAGTCGTATTTGTTCCCCGTGAAGAGGCATTTCAGCGTCAGGTAGAGTCTTACGGCGACAAGGCGTCACTTTTAGAAGGACTTTCTCCGGATATTCTCCCTGATGCCTACAAGGTTGTTGTAGATGATTTGGAATTATTTGACCAAACTGTTGAAAATATTAAGGGATTAGACAATGTTTTACAAATTAAAGAAAACAGCGAACTTGCAGGTAAGCTCGCAAGCATCAGAAATGCGGTAACCTATATTTGTGCAGGTATAGTTGCTATTCTTTTCTTTGTTTCGTTGTTTATAGTTTCAAATACAATTCGTATCACTATTTTCAACAGACGCTTGGAAATAAGCATTATGAAAGCCGTTGGCGCAACCAATGCCTTTATTCGTTGGCCGTTTATTGTTGAGGGCGTACTCCTCGGTTTATTCTCTGCTATACTCGGTTTAGGCATTCAATACGGTTTATATTCACTTGCGTCACTTTGGCTCGGCAATATACTTTCAATGCTTGGCGGTCAGGTAGTTAACTTCCTTGATTACATTTGGCTTATTTTCGGTATATTTGCATTTATCGGTGTATTTATCGGTGCCTTCGGTAGTATAATTTCACTTAACAAATATTTAAAGGAGCACAGTAATGTTGTTGAATCAGACTAAGAAATCAGTTAAAATCTTTTCTCTTATTCTTTCACTTGTAATGATTTTCAGCGCTTTTTCCGTATCTTCTTATGCGGTTACAGATGCCGAAAAGGCTGAGTACGAGCAAAAAATTCAAGATATAAAAAGCCAGATTAAAGAAAACGAACAAAAAATCAAAGAACTAAAAGATGAAGCGTCAACATACGATTCCGATATTTCAAGCTTACAGGAGAAAATAGATGTTCTTCAATCGCAAATCGACTTGTATGATGAGGAAATTGCTTTAATTGATGCAGATATTGCCGTTATAGATAATCAAATTCAAAGCATAGAGCAGGAAATTGAAGAACTCAATAAACAAATTGACGAATTAGATAAGCAAATATTGGAAATTCAGCAGGAAATTGCCGATACCTATACTCTTTTAGGTGAGCGTATCCGTGTTTCGTATATGTCCGGTGCAAGCTCTACTTTAGAGTATCTTTTGACATCAGACGATTTTGAATTTCAGTCATACCTTGAAAGAGCAGAGCTTCTTCAAAGAATTGCCGAACATGACGATGAGCTTATTACAGAGCTTGAAGAGAATATCGAAAATCTAAAAGCTAAAATGATTGAGATAGAAGATATGAAAACCCGTCTTAACTCTAAAATAGAAGAGTTAGATGAGGTTAAGGCAGAGCATGAGGCGAAAAAGCAAGAGCAAGTAGACGCCCGTAAAGTAATTCAGGATGCAGAAGACGAAATTCAGGCAGACCTTGATAAAGTTATGAGCGTTGTTAACAGTCTTAACTCTAAAAGCAAAGAGTATGAAGCCGCTATTGAAAAAGGCGAATCTGCTATTTTAGAATATGAAAACAAACTTGCAAGTCAAAATGATTCTTACGGCTCCGGTGTTGTAAGCGGAAATATGATATGGCCTTTACCGTATAGCAACACTTATGTTTCTTCTTCTTTTAAAATGAGAACATTAAACGGTGTAACAAAGCAACACAACGGTATTGATATTTGCCGTTGGGGCGGTACAAGCGGTGCCAATATTGTGGCCGTTAAAGACGGTACTGTTGAAGTTGCATACCACAGCGGTTACAACGGCGGCTTCGGTCTTTATGTTGTTATCAACCACGGCAACGGTGTAAAAACTTACTATGCTCACATGTCTAATGTAAGTGTAAATGTAGGTGACTATGTAACTCAAGGTAAGGTTATAGGTCAGGCGGGTAACACAGGTTATTCCTTCGGCGCACATCTTCACTTTGGCGTTATGGTAAACGGCAGTTGGCAAAATCCTATGAATTATCTGACAAAACCGTCAGGTTTACAAATTCTCGGTTAATTAAAATTATACAAGCACTCCTTTTCATATATTGAAAAGGGGTGCTTTTTTGATTATTCTCAGATTTGTCAACAGTATGAAACCTAAAAGTAATAAAAGAAAAAGAATAAAAGAAAGAATAGAAAGAGAATCGTTTATTATTAACCGAAAAATCTTCAATATATATACTATTCCGAAATCAAATGAAAATGATAGAAATATACAACATCTGATCAGTTCAAATAAAGGTAATGTTATTATTCTGAATAAAGAAGATTTTGTACCAAAAGAATTTTTATATTCACCGAATCAATATTTTCAAAGAGCGGTTGTTTCAACATTAACAAAGATTATTAAACTGAATAAGGCAGAATATAAATCCGTGTGCCTTAAAGTAAATGATTTTAAAATCACAAATGAGCTTTACGAATTAGCCGAAACTGCGAAAAAACTTGTTATTACTACCGAAAAAAGCAAAAATATTGAACTGTTTACAGAAAAATGCTTTGTTAATTACGGCTTGGTTGTTACAAGAAGCGACAGCATTGATTATAACTGTAATGTCATAATTGACTTGGACAAAATAGATGATAGTGCAAAGCTAATAGGTGATTTCAACGGATTAAGTAAGCTTATATATCCCAATAATGAGTATTTTAAAGTAAATGAAAATGTTGAGAGGATACTTGATTTAGGCATTTCTTTGCCGTTGGCGTGTTCTTTAATATACGGCGACAGCCTGCCTTTCAAATGAAAAATGTATTATTATACACTTGATAAATCGGTATGTATGTGATATACTTTTATTCGTGTAAATATATAAATTTATAAGATGCGAATAGGGGATATATATGACCAGACACGAAGCACGCGAGCAAGCTTTTTCGGTTTTGTTTGAAAAATCATTTGATGAAGAAAAAACAATATCCGACATAATTAAAAATGTAGGTGAAACAGAGCTTATTAAAATCAACAATTTTGCTGAGTCTGTTTTGAAAGTTGTTGAAGATAATTCAGAAGAAATTGACGCATTAATTAAAGAAAATACACGCGGATGGGATATTTCCCGTTTGCCGAGAGTTTCCCTTTCTGCTCTTCGTTTGGCTATTGCAGAGATTAAATATGTTGAAGATGTTCCTACAGCCGTTGCCGTTAACGAGGCTATAGAAATTGTCAGAAAATTCGGTACCGATGAAGATACATCTTTTGTAAACGGTATTTTACGCACAGTTTCAGAAAAATGAGTGCTTTTTTAGGTTTAGATACAAGCAACTACACTACATCCGTTGCTTTGTATGACGGCAAAAGTATTATTCAGGCAAAAAAACTTTTACCTGTTAAAGAGGGTGAGCGAGGTATAAGGCAAAGTGACGCTGTTTTTCACCATACCAAAGCTTATGCCTGTTTAATCGAAGAAGTTTTTAATCAATATTGCGGTGAAGTATCTGCAGTCGGAGCTTCGGTTTCACCAACAACTCAAACAGGCTCTTATATGCCTTGTTTTTTAGTCGGTGAGAATTTAGGCAGAGCTTTGGCAAAAGTAAGCGGTGTCCCGTTTTACGGATTTTCTCACCAACAAGGCCATGTTGCGGCGGCTTTGTATTCCGCAAATAAAACAGAACTGTTGAATGAACGGTTTTTAGCTTTTCATATTTCCGGCGGCACTACAGATTTATTATTGTGTGAGCCGAGTGATAATATTTTCGATGCGACTTTAATATCGGGTTCGTCTGATTTAAAAGCAGGTCAGGCAGTAGACAGAATCGGAGTTAAAATGGGCATAAATTTTCCGTCAGGCATAGGTGTAGAAAAGTTAGCGCTTAGTTCTCAGTGTGAATTTAAAAATAAAATTAAATTGAAGGACGGCTTTTGTTCATTATCGGGTCTTGAAAATAAATGTTTAAAAATGTTAGACGATGGTATTTCAAAAGAAGATGTATCTAAGTTTTTGTTAACATATATTGCAGATACAATTTGTGAAATGATTTCTTTTGCAAAAGAGAAGTACGGCGATTTACCAATCATTTTTGCAGGCGGAGTTATGTCAAACAGGATTATTAAAGAAATAATTTTATCTGAGTTTCAAGGCTTTTTTGCAGAGCCGGATTTTTCAAGAGATAATGCGGCAGGAATAGCTTATTTGGCATCATTAAAATAAATAGTTTAAAATAAACGATTAAGAGGTTTTTATGTATAACGCAACACCGACTGTTTACAGCGTTTCACAACTGAATAACTATGTAAAAGGTGTTTTAGATGCAGATGAAACCTTACAGCATATTTTTGTTTCAGGCGAAATTTCAAATTACAAAGCCCATTACAGCGGACACCTTTATATGACTGTAAAAGACGATACCTCCGCTGTAAAAGCCGTTATGTTCGCAGGTAATGCCGCTAAACTTCGTTTTCAACTTGAAAACGGTATGAAAGTTATTATATTCGGTACTGTTTCACTTTATCCGAGAGACGGCACTTTTCAACTGTATATAAGCAGTATGCAGCCTGACGGAGTAGGTGCTTTAAATATCGCTTATGAGCAGTTGAAAAAGAAGCTTCAGGCAGAAGGCCTTTTCGACCCGAAGCATAAAAAGCCTATTCCTCAATTCCCTGAAAAAGTCGGCGTTGTTACATCTGAAACAGGTGCCGCCGTTCAGGATATTTTCAATGTTTTAAAAAGACGCTACCCTGCAGCACAGGTTATTTTAAGGCCCTGCAAAGTTCAAGGTGAAGGAGCAGCACGGGATGTTGCTGACGCTATTAAAGAGTTTAACCGGTTAAAGGGTTCCGATGTTCTCATAGTAGGGCGCGGCGGCGGTTCTATAGAAGATTTATGGGCATTTAATGAAGAAATAGTTGCCCGTGCGGTATATGAGTCAGAAATACCTGTTATTTCGGCTGTAGGTCACGAAACGGATTACACTATATGCGATTTTACGGCCGACCTTAGAGCACCTACGCCGTCAGCGGCCGCCGAATGTGCCGTTCCCGATATTTTAGAATTAAAAGCAAATCTGTTAAACTGTAAGCAATATATGGTTTCTCTTGTTAAAACTACAGTAGAAACAGAACAGGCAAATTTAAAATTACTGCAAAAAACATATAAACATTTAGACCCTTTAATTAAATTAAACGATAATCGCAGAGATTTGCTTTATTTAACCGAAAAACTCACTAATGCAATTAACTTTGAATTAGATAACAAAAAAAATAAAATATCCGTTTTGGCAGGAAAACTTAATACAATGAGCCCTCTGGAAGTTATTGCAAGAGGTTATTCAATTGTTCAAAAAGATGAAAAAGTAGTTACAAGCGTAAAAGATATAAATGTTAACGATGACATTATACTTAATTTAAAAGACGGTTTTGTAAAAGCTAATGTAACGCACACTATTAAAAAGGAAAATTAAAATGGAGTTTAATTACGAACAGTCACTAAAAAGACTTGAAGAAATAGTATCAATTTTAGAAGAGGGCGGACAACCTCTTGAAAAAACTTTAGAGCTTTTTTCAGAGGGTACATCGCTTTTGTCTGCATGCAATAAATATTTAGACAGTGCAGAGCAAAAAATTACCAGACTTCTCGAAAACGGTGAAAACAATGCAGAACAAAATTAAAAGTTATGTTGAACTTATCGAAAGTGATCTGTATGACTATTTTAACAGCGGAT
>JBJEPP010000014.1:0-15167 GCA_051881295.1 Acutalibacteraceae bacterium
TAGCATACTGCACCGTCAAGAATTTGAGTATGCTCGTGGCAAAATACACAGTATGGCGTGCCGTCTTCAACATAAAATGTTCCGTCTAATGCTTCCCAGTCATAAGGTGTAACAGCGCCGTTTGAGTGCGGTTTGAACTTGCCGTTTGGAGTGTCGCTTTTTAATATATAAGTACCCCTGAGGCCGTTTTCTTTTGTAAATGTGGCAAACATATAATAACTGCCTTTGTATTCGTGGACTTCAGGCGCCCAGTTAACGCAGGTGTTAAGCCCGAATTCATCGGAGTTGAATACCTCTTTAGGCTCGCTCCAATTTTCTAAATCACGGCTCTCGTAAACATCAAAGCCATTTGTGTGCATACCGAAATTATTTGCCCTTGTGCCGTACATATAGTAAATGCCGCATTTACATAGTATAAAAGGGTCTCTGATATTGATTTCAGAGCTTTTCATTTAACCACCTCAAAACATATATGGACATAATACCATAAAATTATCAAATAAACAACTACTATATCAATATAAAATTAACATAACTGTTACAAAAATATCTTGTTAAATTTGTTGTTTTGTGATATTATAAGATGTAATAATGTGAAAGGTGACATTGATGGGTATTTTATTTAAAACTCTTTATGTATACATATCTAACTTAGGTGTTATAATTCAAGATATTTTCAGAAGTATATTCAAAATGTTTTCTAAAATATTCAAATTTAATAAAACATCATTTTCATCTGCTAAGCTATTTTTTAAGCGGGCGGTAGTTTTTTTGCTTATTGTTTCTGTGGTAGGAGGCTCTGTTTACTTTGCTGTTTCTAAAGATAGTAAAGTTTCAGCCGTTTCAGTAAAAATAGGTGATGAAATTATCGGCTATGCGGGTACACAGAGCGAAGCCGATTTAGCAACCGCCTTGGCGTTTCAGAGTTTAGGTGTTACCGGCTTTAGCGAGCTTTCTACAGAGTCTGCTAAAACTGAGCCTTATAACATAAAAACAGGCAATGCTCTGTCAGACTTAATTATTTCACGCGTAGCTCCCGACCGTATAAGCGTTTCGGAGGTTTACATAGATGATGATTATTTTTGCGCTGTAACCGATAAGCTTGAAGCAACAGATGTTTTCGTCAAGCTTTTAGATGAAGCCTCTTTAAAATATCCTGCGTCTTCTGTATCTTTTGCGGAATCTGTTACTTTTAAAAATGCTTACTATGAACCGAGCGACAGCAGAATATGGTCTGCCGAACAGCTTGAACTTTCTTTAAGAACATTAAATCCCTTAACTATTTCTCACGCGGAGTGTGAAAAAAGTATAAACGATGTAGATTACGATACTGTTGAAATTCAAACTAACACTTTGTTTATCGGTGATACCCGTATTCGCCGGCAGGGCGAAAAGGGAACGGAGTATTCAGTTAATTTAGTAACATATATCGGAGATAAAAAAGTTCAGTCAGAGCATTTATTAAGTCAGCCGATTAAAACATCTGTTTCACAAATTGTAGAGCGCGGCATTCGTGCCGAGAGTCTTTCTTTAGGTACATATTCGGTTCTTCAGACCACCGGCATTTTCTGTTGGCCGTGCGTTAGCCTTTATACTGTTACATCTCCGTTTGGTTACAGAAGTTTGGGTTATCACCGCGGACTTGATATTTCGGGTGCTGATGCTTCCGGCTCTTTGGTTGTGGCTGGTGCGTCAGGCACGGTAACAGAGGCAGGATGGAGTACGGGCGGTTACGGTAACTATGTAATTATTGACCACGGCAACGGAATTGAAACTCTTTATGCTCACATGCTTGATAATTCACTTATGGTAAATGAGGGTGATGTTGTTACAAAAGGGCAGGCAATAGGCAGAGTCGGTAATACAGGCTATTCTTTTGGCGCTCATCTTCACTTTGAAGTCAGAATAAACGGTAACAGGGTTAACCCTGCACCGTATTTAGGTCTTGAATAATGAATATTACAGTTATAGCACTCGGTAAATTAAAAGAAAAATACCTGAGAGACGCCATAGACGAATATGCAAAACGCATTTCAGCCTACGGCAGATTAGATATTGTGGAGCTTGCTCCCGTAAGACTTTCGGATAATCCCTCCGAAACCGAGATTACCAATGCATTAAATAAAGAGGCAGAAGATATTAAAAAGAAAATCCCAAACAACAGCTATATATATGCTATGTGTATTGAGGGTAAAGAAAAGTCAAGCGAGCAGTTTGCGAAGTCTGTAAGTGACGCCGCGCTCAGCGGTAAAAGTAACATTGTTTTTATTATAGGCAGTTCTTTCGGACTCTCGCCGAAAATAAAAAATATAGCCGATTGTAAACTTTCTTTTTCACAAATGACCTTTCCTCATCAGTTAATGCGTGTTATGTTGTTAGAGCAGATTTACAGAGCGTTTCAAATAAATAATAACGGAAAATACCACAAATGAGGCGATTTTATGGCAATATGCGATATGTGTGAGAATTATGCATACGATGAAGACTCCGAGCAGTATTTTTGCGATATAGAGCTTGACGAAGATGAATATCTGAAGTTTTTAACATCTTCCAATGAATCCTGCCCGTATTTCAGATTAGAGGATGAGTACCGAATAGTTCGTAAGCAAAACTAATCTGCTGTTTATTAAGCAAAAAAGGTAAAATAAAAAACAAACTATCCAATCTGCATTTTGTAAATTGGATAGTTTTTATTGTATTTACTTATTTAGGTGAAATGATTACAGGCTGTATTTGCTTTCCTTTAAGTGCATATTCAAGTGTTTCGGGTATTAAGGTGAAATCCGCTACCATAGAATTGGGCTTGTCACTGAAATTATCCTGACCGTAAGGTACAAAGTAAATGTTTTTATAATTCTGTAATGCACCTATGTTTTTGCCTGAATTAGCCAAGGCGTCATTTGTAGACGGAGCAATTATAAGCGGTCGCTCATTTCTAAGGTGTGCCTTTGCCGCAAGCGTTACACTTGTGTCTGTAACTCCGAGAGTTAATTTAGAAAGTGTGTTGCCTGTGCAAGGTGCAATAATAAGAGCGTCCAGCAGCTTTTTAGGACCGATAGGCTCCGCACTGACAATATTATGGATTATTGAATTACCGGTTATTTCCTTAAATTTTTCTCTGAAAGCTCCGGAATCTCCGAAGCGGGTATTCGTACTGTATGCGTTTTCAGACATTATCGGAATTATGTTATAGCCTAAGTTCTTTAGGTTTTCAATTTCTTTAAAAACTTGCTTAAAGGTGCAAAAAGACCCGCACATTGCAAAGCCGATAGTTGTCATTTATTTTCACCTCTTATCATAGGTAATATGGATTTTCCGATTATCATTCCTGCCGTTTTAGGCGCTACTTTACCGGGTAGCGAGCCTGCTTTTATTACATTAAACGCCAACTCCTTTGCTGCTTGAAAATCTATGCCGAAAGGTGCAGAGGCTATTTCTAAAAGTAAACAGTCATTATTGAGTTTAGAAAGCTCTTTTTTGCCTAAAACCTTTGTAGGTACCGTATTTATTAAAACATCAAAGCTATGCTGGTATTCGCTTAATTCAGTAAATTTTTCGGCTGTCATATTTTTAGAGTAAACAGTTGCTAAATCACTTTCATTTCGGGCAAATACCGTAACATCGGCACCGTTGTTTTTTAAGCAGTCGGCAAGAGTTTTGCCAACTTTACCGTAGCCCAGAATACCACAGCTCATATTATGGATTGTAATAGGGGTTTCGTTTATTAAAATGCCCAATACTCCCTCAGCAGTAGGCACGGAGTTATATATACTCAGCTCAGGTAATAAAAAATAATCGTAGTATTTACTTCCCTTGCTGTCTAATTCTTCACAAAAACTTGTAGGGAGCTTGCCCCCGAAAAAAATTTGATTTGGCACAGCAAGTGCCAGTATGTCAGAAAGAAGTACCTTTTCATCAAATAAAGGCGTGTTAAGGGTTACTCTGTCTTTTGTAAGAGGTAGCGGTAATATTACAGCGTCAACTTCTGAAAAAGCCTCTCGTAAATTTTCAAAACAGTCTGTACCGTTAAACGCAAAATAACATACCTTGTAACCTTCGTTTTCAAGATATTCTCCAAGGTAAAGGGAACGGTTATCCCCACCTAAAATAAGAACTTGTTCTACCATATAATCAACCCCTCGATATATAATATTCGAGTGCAAAGGAATGGTTACTGTTCAGCTTACAGCCGACAGCCGACAGCGGCTTCGCAAGCCGAATGAAAAACGAAAAAAGAAAAACGAAAAATATCGGTGCAAGCACAGTGCATGCGGCACAATTTAATGTGCTTGCAGAGAGAAAAGCAACTTTACTTTTCTAACAAAATAAAATTAAAACAGATAGTATATTCAAAATTTCTAATACTTGAATTACTATCTGTTTTGATTTTGGATTATGTTTTAGTAAAATTTTTATTATGTTATTTTAAAAACTCTTTAACGCTTCCCGTTACACCTGCAAGGGATTGTAAATCGCTTGGAACAATAATCTTTGTTGCTTGACCGTCAGCAGCTTTTTCAAATGCTTCCATACCTTTAAGTGAAAGATATTGGTTAGACGGAGCAGCCTCGTTAATCATTCTGATACCTTCTGCCTGAGCCTTCTGGATTTCAATAATAGCGTTTGCTTCACCTTCTGCTTCACGCATTTTAGACTCTTTTACGGCTTCTGCATGAAGAATAGCGGCTTGTTTATCTGCTTCGGCGGCAAGAATCTGAGCTTCTTTTTTACCTTCTGCAACAAGCACCTGACTTGCCTTTTCACCTTCGGCACGAAGAATGCTTTCACGGCGTTCACGCTCAGCCTTCATCTGTTTTTCCATAGCGTCTTGAATTTCACGGGGCGGTAAAATATTTTTAAGCTCAACTCTGTTTACTTTAATACCCCAAGGGTCTGTTGCCTCGTCAAGAATACCGCGGATTTTAGCGTTGATGGTATCACGGGATGTGAGAGTATGGTCAAGCTCCATCTCGCCGATAATATTACGAAGAGTAGTAGCGCTAAGGTTTTCAATAGCAGAAATAGGGTACTCAACACCGTAGCAGAAAAGCTTAGGGTCAGTAATCTGGAAGAAAACAACCGTGTCAATTTGCATTGTTACATTATCTTTTGTAATAACAGGCTGCGGCGGAAAATCTACAACTTGTTCTTTAAGTGAAACAACTTTTGCAACCTTCTCTATGAAAGGTATTTTTACATGAAGACCTGTATCCCATGTGGTGTAGTAAGCACCTAATCTTTCAATAACATACGCTTTCGACTGAGGAACAATTTTAATGTTTGCAATAACAAGCAAAAGAATAATTCCGACAACAACTAAAATAGCAATAAAAGGTCCCATAAAATCCTCCTTAATCTGCAGGGCGTACTATAAGTTTTACACCCTCGATTTTAATAACAACAATTTGTGTTCCTTCAGGTATTACGCTGTCTGTTTCACCCTTTGCAGACCACACAGAGCCTTTAACCTTACATTGACCTTTAGCTAAAAGGTTATTGACCTCTTCTGTAACAACACCTGTTTCGCCTATGAACATATCGGCATTGGTAGGTTGTTTTTTAGATTCAATAGTCTTTTTAACAATGGGTCTTGTAAAAATAAGAACTACCAACGATACGGCCACAAAAACTGTTACCTGGGCTAAAATCGAATCTGAAGCAAGACCTGTGATTAAAGCGAAGAAAGCGCCGACAGCAAACCAAATTGTAACAAGCTGAGCGGTACACGCTTCAATAACAATAAATAAAGCGAGCAAACCGACCCACACCCATAGCAGCATACTGAACACCTCACTTTTGTAACAGAATTAAGATTATTCTGTTAACTCGATTATATCACAAATCCTTGAGTTTTCAATATATTTTGAGTATAAATATATTACAAAAATGTTAATAATTTATTGTATACAATTTTAGAAAATAGCGCTTAAATTCGGCTCGGCAAAAGATATTATCCTTTTTAAATCTGTTTTACATTCATCTGCGTATAAAACCACAGACGGCGCGTCTTCTATCATTGCAAAGTAAAGTACTTTATCAACACCGCTTTTTATATCGCTTGCGTCACCCATACCTATCAGTAAAATCAACAAATCGTCATTTTCTTCCCATTGGTCGTATATGTTTTGGGCGAGGATTTTAGTTTGTTCGGTTTCTTCTTTTACGGCAGACTCTAAAATAGTATCTAACCGGTCTATCATATCATTGCATTTGTTTTCAATAGCAATAAGCGAGCCGATGCTAAGCGCCGCAGATACAGCAACTATCAGTACGGCAATTATTGTTCTGTTCATATTATCCCTTCTTCATAACAATATAATAACTTTTATTCTTGTCTACGGTCATCAGTAAAATATCTTCTTTTTTCAAATGCTCACGTTCTATTTTTCGCTCTATTTCGCTGATGCTTACTCCTGTGTCAAGAAAATTCTCTTTTATAATTCTTCCGTCTATTACCACAGGGCATGGCATACCGTTATCTTTTTCGGGACTTTTAACGCTGTCGGGTGTAGCGTTCCGTTTATTAGGCTTCAGCAAAACCGAAAGCGTTCCGTTAGTTTCTACCACTGCGTATTCTACATCCTGAATATCAAAAATATCCTTTTGTCTCAGACCTGCCGTAATATCGTTTACGGTCAGCCTGAGATTTTTTAATTCTTTCTGGTCTATTTCGCCGTTTTTAATAACCGTTTTGGGGTTGCCCTCCGTAACCAGCCTGAAATTAACACTTTTCATATTTATTAAAGAATTTATAATCTCAAATGCTACTAATAAAAACAGCGGCAGAACACTTTCCATTAAAGGAGTAGTACTGTCAACAATAGGTTTGGCCGCAATTTCGGATATTAAAATTGTAATTACAAGCTCACCGGGTTGCAGCTGTCCTAACTGTCTTTTACCCATAAGTCTTACGCAAAGACTTACAATGCAATAAATTAAAAAAGTTCTTATTATTACGCTTATCATAAAATCACCGAAATTATCTTTTGCGGATAAGTACTGCATATTCATAAAAAATTCGGTAAATACATTTATGGTGATAAAATGGAAAACAAAAATATGCTCATAGATATAAAAAGTGTTACCGAGGAATCCTTTGGAGATGTAAAAGAAAACGCAGTAGACAACGGCAGAATAATAAAAAAACTGTTTAATAACAGCTTCGACATTGTTGTAAAAAAAGGCTATTGCAACGGTAAATGTGTTGTATTTGCAAATTGTGACGGACTTTGCGATTCACAAAGAATTGCCGATAACGCAATAAAGCCTCTTTTAACATTTCGCGGAGAACTTCCCAAATCAGATGTTTTAGATTTTATATGTGATAAAATCCTTTATAATACCGAACAAACTAAAGAAAAAAGCCTCGATAAAGCCATAAGTCAGCTTCAGCGAGGTAATCTTATAATATTTGTCGAAGGCGAAAAGGAATGTATTGTCTTCGGTGTGCAAGACCTGCCCGAAAGGTCCATAAGCGAGCCTGATAACGAGGTGCAGGAGTTCGGCTCCCGAGAGGGCTTTACCGAAAACATAAAAACAAATTTAACCTTAGTCCGTAAAATAATGCAAACAACAAATTTTAAAACAGAAATGCTTGAAATGGGCAAAACAAGTAAAACACGAATTCTTTTGTGCTTTGTAGAGGGTAGAGTCAACAAAGAGGTTTTAGAAAATGTAAAAAAAAGACTGAACGGCATAGAGCTTGATACCGTTTTATCATCAGGGTATCTCAGAAAAACTCTCGATACTGAAAGAAAAAGCTTTTTTACAATGGTTGGGCAAACCCAACGGCCCGATACATTCTCGGCAAAGCTCTGCGAGGGTAAAATCGGTATTATTGTAGACGGAACGCCTTTCGCCTTAGTAGTGCCGCGGCTTTTTATAGAGAATTTTCAAACAATAGATGATTATATAAACAGACCGTTTTATGCAACATTTATAAGGAGCATAAGGCTGTTAGCGTTTATTATAAGCATATTTTTGCCGGGTACATTTATAGCGATAGGACTTTTTCATCAGGAAATCTTGCCTGATGATATGCTGTATAATATAGTCTTAATGGAAAGCAACACGCTTTTTACATTGACTGTAGAGGGTATTATTATACACTTTATTTACGAAATAGTGCGAGAGGCAGGACTTCGTATGCCTAAAGCCATAGGTCACGCAGTCAGCATTGTAGGTGCCTTAGTTATTGGCGATGCGGCGGTTACTGCAGGGCTTATAGGTGCGCCCATGCTTATAATTGTTGCCTTAACCGCTATTTGTTCGCTTGTTTCGTCAGATTTATACCAGCCCATAGCGGTTTTAAGGTTGATATTTATATTAGTAGGCGGAAATATGGGGCTTTACGGTATTATGATAGGAGCGGCGGCGCTGACTGTAAATCTTGCTTCTATGACTAATTTCGGAGTGCCGTTTTTAGCGCCTGCCGTACCGTTTAACAAAACATTCTGGCGAGATGTAATTATGAGAAGAAGCATTGTAAAGCTTCAGGATAAAGTGTTTGATATAAACGGCTTACGGTAATACGAAAATATACGGTTATAGCCGAAAATGAAAGGCGGTCACTGAATGATTAAAGATAAATGCACATCATCTCAGTTTTTTTCTGTATTATATCTGACAATGTTAAATACTGTTTTTATGTATGTTTCTTCACCTCAAATAACCATATCCTCGACCGATACGCTTTTGCGTTCCGTTGTTTTTGTAATTGTCAGTTTTATTGTGATTTTACCTACCTATGCATTTTGCAAGGTATATAAAAAATCCGGTTTAAACATTGAAAACGATAAAAGTCCCGTTTTAAAAGCCGTATCAATTTTTTATGCCGTTGTTTACTTTATTGATGGGCTGTTAACATTGTCAAGATTTGATTTTTTTGCAAATTCCGAGCTTTTTTCTAATTCAAATATTAGGATTTTCACAATAATATTTGTAATATCCTGTTGCCTTTTAGCTTTAAACGGATTGGGCGGATTATCAAGGGCAAGTGTTCTGTTTAGCTTTGTTGTAATATGCGCAACGGTTTTTATGGGTATAACTTTAATAGACAAGGTCGATTTGGTAAACTTTTCACCGCTTTTTGAAAACGGAATAACCGATTTTTTCAGGGATAGTTTATTCTTTTCGTTAAGAGCCTCGGAAATAGGCGCAATCCTTATTTTCTTACCTGAAATTAAGGGAAATATAAAGAAAAGCTACATTGTATGGACGCTTTTAAGTGCTGTAACTTATGTATTTATTATGTTTTTTGTAATCGGCTCATTGGGTTCATTTGCAGATATGGTGCTTTTTCCGACCTTTGCCTCAGTTACTTTGGCAAGGTTCAGTCTGTTTGAGCGTTTGGATGCAATAGAAACTGCCATTTGGATATTATGCGCAGTAACAAAGCTGACTTTTTTCATAAATATTATCCTTAAAACCGTAGGTTATACATTCCCGAAAATAAAAAAAGGAATTATATCAACAGTTGTAGGTATTTTAATGAGCGTTTATGTTCTGTTCTTATCCGGCAATATTGAGCGTTTCGAAATTCTTTCCAACACAGCCCTTACAGTAGCCTTATACATTGTGCCCATTATAGTTTTACCTTGCGTTTTGTTGATTTACATTTTGTCAAAAAGGAGAAACTCCAATGAAAAAACTGTGTAAAATTATTTCTCTTTTTCTTGTAGCAGTGTTATCATTTCTAATTCTTTCTTCTTGCGAAAAAGCCGGTACGGAGCTATCGGATTTAATGATAATACAGGGCATAGGAATAGACTTTAAAGACGGGGAATATACCGTAACCGTAGAAATACTCAATAATGAGCAAAGCGGCAGCCCGAGCGGTGAATCAAGCAGCGAGAATAAGACTAAAATATACACATCTACAGGTGAAACCGTTTCAAAATCACTTAGGAGTATTACTACCGAAAGCGGTAATTTACCGTTATTTGCCCACAACAGGGTAATAGTTTTAGGTGAAAGCACTCTTGACAAAGACTTGTTAGATGTATTGGATTTTTTTATCCGTGATTATGATTCAAGACCGAGCCAGCTTTTGTGCGTATCAAAAGGTGAAAGTGCCGAAAGCGTCATAAGAGCCGAGCTTTTAAAGGACTCGGTTAAAAGTGAAATTCTCGGTAATCTTTTAGAAGAAAGCTACAAGCTGTCATTATGTCCTAAGGTTCGGTTAATAGACGCCGTAAATTATTTAAAGGAAGAAACCTCAGGTTTGTTAATTCCTGCAATTATTGTTGAAGATAACGGCGAAAACAAAAATTTTTCATTAGACGGCTGTGCCGTAATTAACAGAAAAAACACATTTACAAAATATATTTCAGGCGATATTTCAAAAGGTGTTTCATTTTTAAATAATACCGTTGAAAAAGGTGTAATTGCTACTGAAATTTCTGATAATAAAAAAGCAACATTTTTGATTTTAGACAGTAAAACATGTTACGAAATAAAAGAGCTTGATAATAGTTTATACTATAAAATAAAAGTGAAAATTACCTGTGAATTAGATGAGCTGGAGGGCACAGAAAAGTTTAATTCAGGTGAAGAAACAATACAGCTTCTGAAAGACGCGGTAAGTAAACAGATTACAAAAGAAATGAAAAATACATTTAATAATTCAAAAAACGAAACAGGTGTAGATATATTTCGCTTCGGCAAACGCTTGCGAAACAGCAACAACCGACTGTATCAGCAATATAAAGGGGATTGGGATAACCGGTTTAAAAATATCAGGCTTTCAATAGAAACAGATGTTTCGTTAAAGAGCATAGGCGAAGAAACCTTTCAACAGTCTTAAGAAAATATAAAAAATTATCCTTGTACAACCGCCAAAAGTTTGTTATTATGAATGTAACAGCTTTTGGTGGTGGTTTTTTGTATTCTTTAGGTATAGACATAGGCGGTACAAAATGTGCTGTGATTTTAGGTAAAGATAAATTTAAAAGCACGGATGATTTTATAATAGATAAAATCAAATTCCCTACGGAGGTCGTCAGAGGTTATAAAATCATTATTGATGAAATAATCGAAAAAGCAGACGCGCTCTTAGAAAGAAATAATGTATCGCATACCGACTTAATAGGTGTGGGTATCAGCTGCGGCGGACCCTTAGACAGTAAAAAAGGCACCGTAAACCGCCCGCCTAATTTACCAGATTGGGATAATGTTAATATAGTAGGGATTTTTAAAAATCATTTCGGAGTAAAATGTATTCTTCATAATGACGCTAACGCTTGTGCCGTTGCGGAATGGCGATTCGGTGCAGGAAGAGGTTATGAAAATGTTGTTTTTTTAACATTCGGTACAGGTATGGGCGCAGGGCTTATTTTAAACGGAAAGCTCTATACCGGCGCTAATGACGGTGCAGGCGAGGTAGGTCATATAAGGCTTGCCGAAAACGGCCCTGTGGGCTACGGTAAAAAAGGCTCTTTTGAGGGCTTTTGCTCAGGAGGCGGCATTAGAAATTCAGCAATAATCAAGGCAAAAGAATACTTGAAAAACGGAAAAAAGAGTTCGCTTTTTAATAGTGAAAGCGATATAGAGAATTTAACTGCCCAAAGTGTTGCCGAGGCTATGTATAAGGGCGATGAATTTGCTTTAGAAGTTTTTGAAACTTGTGCCGAATACTTAGGTAAAGGTATTTCGGTTATTATTGATATTTTAAATCCCGATGCCATTGTTATCGGCAGTATTTATGAAAGGAATAAAGAGTTTTTCTTGCCGAGAGTAACAAAAGTAATTGAAAACGAGGCGCTGAATTGCAACAGTAAGGCTTGCAGAATTCTGCCTGCTGTTTTAGGTGATAAAATAGGCGACTTTGCAGCATTGGGCGTGCTTTTTTGAGGTGACAGTATGAAAGAGAGAACTTTAATAATATTTGAAGATTTATTTTTGAATTACCCAAAGCTTGAAGTATGTAAACCGGATATTTTAAAAATAACCGAAATTATAGGGGAAACTTATAAAAACGGCGGCAAACTTCTCGTTTGCGGTAACGGAGGCAGTGCTTCCGACAGTCAGCATATAGTAGGCGAGCTAATGAAAGGCTTTATGCTGAAACGGTCTTTGAGTAAAGAAGAAAATGAAAAAATCAACAGCGTTGGCGGAGAGAATATAGGCGAAAAACTCCAAGGCTCTCTTCCTGCCGTTTCACTTGTAGGCGAAAATGCTCTGTTTACCGCTTTTTGCAACGATTGCGACAGCTCTATGGTATTTGCTCAACAGGTTTACGGACTTATGAATAAAAACGATACCCTTTTGTGCCTTTCTACTTCCGGCAATTCCGCGAATGTTGTCAACGCCTCGTATGTCGGTAAATCCAAAGGCGGTAAAGTAGTTTCTGTCGTAGGTGAAAAAGGCGGTAAGTTAGCAGAAATATCAGATGTTGCGGTGAAGCTTCCAAGCAATGTAACACCTGCAATTCAAGAGTTAACTTTACCTACATACCACTGCATTTGCGCCATGCTTGAAAGCGAGTTTTTTGAGGATTAAAAGTGCATAAAATATTTGTCAAATTTCAATGTAATTTAGGTTACTATTTTCTTGACTTAAAAATATAAAAAGTATATTATAATAAAAAGAAGGGACGCCTGTTACGACGCTCATACCAAGGTCGTATAGACTGTCCCTATTTTTATTTTTGAAAGGAACGGTTATGATTTCCTTTGCGGTTATGTTTGCTTTAAGCTTTTTTCAGTTTTATATACTTAAAGCATTGTTACAATATGTACTTAAAGGCGATATGCTCAAAACACTTTTGTTTTTGCTTTTAAAGCTGGCGTTGTACGGCAGCGTTATTCCTTTAGTGCTTTTTGTAATTAAAGAAAATATAATTTTTTCGGCATCGGGTTTAATATCAGGCTTAATCGCGTCTGTTACCGTATATGCCGTTAAAGAATTCAGAAGTAAGGGGGATGATACAGTTGACAGCGACATCCGTAATTGAGTTGGGTGTTTCGGTGGTACTGTTTGTTGTTTGTCTTGTCGGTTTTATACACACAAAAGGAATAATAAAGAATATCGATGTCACAGGCGATGAGGGCGAAAACAGTTTTTCTGTTTTAAAGAAAAAGAAAAAAATAAAAAAACTCTTTTTTGTAGGTATTGTATTCAGCGTTTGGTTTTTCATCGGTGTGCTTATTACCGCTTTTTCCGGCAAACACGGCGGTATGCATTTAGAATTTTCAATGTTTAGCGAAAGAGTAAATGTATTCGGCTTTTCTCTTGCTCAAACAACAGTAATTTCTCTTGCGGTATGCTTAACCGTAACACTTTTTTGTGTGATTTTCAGGTTGTTTTTATTCCCCAAGTTTAAAGAAGAACCGAAAGGTCTTCAAAATGTAATAGAGATATGTGTTGAGTCCATGGATAATTTCACAAAAAAAGCAGTAGGCGACAGGGCTTCAAACTTTCTGTCACCGTATATGTTCACAATAGCTCTTTACCTTATAGGTAATGCTTCGGTAGAGCTTTTCGGTCTTCGCGCACCCACATCGGATTTAACATGCACCTTGGCAATAGGTCTTTTAACATTTATTTTGCTTAATGTGTTCGGCCTTAAAAGATTAGGCTTGGGCGGCAGGCTTAAATCAATGGGCGGTCCCGTTGTTCCTATGAGGGTTATTATGATACCCCTTAAAATGGTAAGCGATATTGCAGTTCCCGTATCTCTCGCATGCAGACTTTTCGGCAATATGCTCGGCGGTATGATAGTAATGGAGCTTTTAAAAGGTGCGCTCGGCGGATTTGCTTCGGGCATAACCGGTATAGCGGGTCTTTACTTTAACTTATTCCATCCGCTAATACAAGCATATATTTTTATAACTCTTTCATTAACTTTTATAGATGAAGCAATGCAACCCGTTGCAGAAAATTAGGAGGTAAACAATTATGTCAGCAGCAATAGCAATTTTAGCAGTTTTAGGAGCAGGTTTCGGTATGTGCTTTGCAACTTCAAAAGCAGTAGAAGCGGTAGCCCGTCAGCCTGAGGCGGCAAGCAAAATTCAAACAGTTCTTCTTTTAGGTTGCGCTCTTGCAGAGTCAACAGCTATTTACGCATTCGTTGTAGCACTTATTCTTTCAATGAAATAAGGTGAAATAAATGAACATATCAGCAGAAATGATAGCGGACCTTGTTATAAATATAATAAGTGTTCTGGTGCTTGTTTTGGTGGTAACAAAGCTTGCTTACAAGCCTGTAAAAAAGTTTATGGATGCCCGAACAGAGCGTGTTACGGCAGAAAAGAACCGGGCAGAAGAAGCATTAAAGCTTGCTAATGAGAAAGAAGAAAAATACAACTCTCTTTTAGAAAAAAGCAAAGAGGCAGAGGAAGAAGCCGTTAGAAACGGCGAAGCAACCGCCCGTGCCGAAGCAAGCAAAATTATTGATACTGCCGAGAAAAAAGCGGAGCAGATTTTACTGAACGCTCAAAAAAAAGCAGACGAAAAATATAAAAAGTCCGTAGAAGACGCAAAAGAGGAAATTGTTTCTCTTTCAATAAATATGTCAGAAAAAATTCTTTCCCGTGAAATAACCGATGACGATAACAAAAAAATCGTTAACGACTTTTTGAATTCATTAGAGGGTTAAGCTAAAATGACAAAAGCAATAATAAAAACAGCCGATAATATGAGTGATGAAACATATCTCACATTGGTAAACGGCATAAAAAACAAATTCGGAGAAGATATAGAATTTGAAAAAGAAACAGACAACTCCGTTTTAGGTGGGTTTATTTTGTATCTTAACGGTGTTGCCTACGATTTTTCCGTATCTACTCAGTTAAACAGATTAAAAAAGCATATCTCAGAGTAAGGAGCAAGGCTGATGGATACCGTTAGAAGTGATTATTTAAAATCAAAACTTAATAATTTCAGCGTTGCGCCGCTTACATATCAATACGGTGAGGTTGTAGCCGTAGGAGACGGTGTAGCCCGTGTTTCGGGGCTTACCGGCAGACTTTACGGCGAACTTTTAGAGTTTCAAAACGGTGTTTACGGTATGGCTCTGGATTTGCAGGAAAACGGCGTTGGTGCTGTTCTTTTTGACAGCGCCGATTCTATTTGTGTGGGCGACAGCGTAAAAGGCACGGGCAGAGTAACTGAAATTCCCGTTGGCTACAAGCTTTTAGGCAGGGTAATAGACCCTATCGGCAGACCCC
>JBJEPP010000015.1:0-15084 GCA_051881295.1 Acutalibacteraceae bacterium
AGTTTTGCCTGCAACTGCAAGCGCCATATTTGAAAGATTATAAAATGTGTCGTAGCAAGAAAAAAGCATTTCTGCCGTAATTTGACTGATTGATTCTTTAGTGCCTGCAATATCTATTTTTACAGGGTGATTACGGTACATAGCGCCAAGCAAATTAAAAAGACATTCCCACTCGGGAGAATCTTTGTACATATCTATTTCCTGACCGATAATCCCCTGCTCTTTTTGCACGGTTTCTTCCGTAAAATAAGGGTGCCTTACAAAGTCTAAAAGAATTTCAAAATTCTCTTTGAAATAGCCTGTACAGGTAAAAAGATAACAAGTTCTGTCAAAGCTTGTGTAAGCGTTTGCAGACGCCCCTGTTTTAGCGTAACGCTGAAATGCGTCTAATTCTTCACTTTCAAAAAGCTTGTGTTCCAAAAAATGAGCAGTGCCTGCGGGAATTTCAGTAAAATCCTCTCGGTCGCTTCTTTTAAAGCGGGTATCTATAGAGCCGTAATTAGTACCGAAAACCGCATAAGTTGATGTAAATTCTTCTTTAGGATAAACATAAATCTGCAATCCGGATTTATGCTTAATACTGTAGTAGCCCTCGCCTAAAATATCGTTTTCAATATATTTAATTACATTTTCACTCATTTTCTGCACCACCCTCTAAAGTACCCTCTAACATAAATACAGTATCAAGTGTAACCTCTTTTGCAACCTCAATAATTTGCTCTCTTGTTACATTTTTAAAGCCCTCAACAAAATCCTCAGGCGGTAAGAATTTTTGAGAAACCACCTGCGACATATACCAATTATCAAGCGTTTCGGGTGAATCGGTAACACTTTTAAAGCTATCTTCAAGAGCCTTTTTAGAAGAGTCTAAATCTTCATCGGTAAAATTACCGTTTTTAATATCTTCAAGCTGTTGTAAAATAGCGTTTTTGGCTTTTTCTTCGTTATAGCTTTCTATACCGCTTTGGACGAACATAACGCCTTTTTGCCTGAACATTCTTGCCGAACAGTAGTAGCAAAGACTCATTTTTTCACGGACTACGGTAAAAAGCTTTGAGCTGGGGCTGCCGCCGAATAAATCTACCATTACTCTGCGCGGGGCATAATTATCTTCTTCATTTGCCATACCAAGCCTGAAGCCCATAACAAGCTTGCCCTGTTTTACTGCTTCCTGTTCTTTAACATATTGAACATTTTCTGCGCGCTCAACAAAAAGCGTTTTACTTTTAATAACTTTACGGCTTAGCTTTTCGGTGTAGCATTTAAGCATATTTTCAACACCTTCGCTTTCGCCGCCGCTGATACAAACTGTAATTTCGGAGGTTTCAAGAACTTCTCTGTATGCCATATAAAGAGTTTCGGGAGTAACAGCATTTATATCATCTAAAGTGCCGTAACGGTTTATGCCGTAAACCTCGTTTGAAAACATAATTTCATCACAACGGTTTTTAGCATAAATGCGTTTATCACTGCTTTCGGCAGAAAGACGCTCTGCCAAAAGACGCTTTTCGCTCTCAACCTCTAAATCACAGAAAACACCGTTGTTAAGTTTAGGGTTAAACACAAGTTCAAAAAGAAGCTTGCAACACTCTTCGGTTAAATTTTCGCCGTCTATAGCAAACCTGTCGTCTATAAAGCCTATTGTGATTTTTAAATTCTGATGTTCACCCGATTTTGAAACATCTACCGTTATTTCTGCACCGTAAAGCAAGGCTAACCTTTCTTCAATACTTGTAAGGTCAGGATATTTTTTTGATGACCTTGTAAGCACATTAGGTACCAAAGCATATAAAGACGCCTTATCGCCTAAAGGCAATGTAAAAGTAATTGACGCACAAGCCGTTTTGAAATTCTCGGCAGAAATTTCGCATAAATGTAATCCCTCGGCTAAATCTTTTTTAACTAATTCATATTTCAATTTAAGCACTTCCGTAAAGTTATTTTTGAAAACTGTATTTTATGATAACATATTTTGACAAATGTTTCTACTGTTTTTGTGAAATTTATGCATTATTCTTATGGTATCCGAGTTTATCATTATTTTAAACCAAAACATTCTTAATATGTAAACTTAAAATTCAAGGGCATTTTACAATAATATACTTTTTCAAAACATTGACAAAAAGCCGCAGTTATGATAATATATTTCAGTTAAAATTTAAGTTTATTTCTGATTTGGAGGAATTGAGAATGTCAGGCCATTCAAAGTGGAGTACCATTAAGAGAAAAAAAGGTAAAATAGACGAAGCAAGAGCAAAAGTTTTTACTAAAATCGGTCGTGAAATTGCTGTTGCAGTTCGTGAGGGCGGTCCGGACCCTGCAGGTAACTCCAAGCTTAAAGATATTATTGCAAAAGCTAAGGCAAACAATGTGCCTAACGATAATATTGAAAGAATTATTAAAAAAGCTGCCGGTGAAACAGGCGGTGCAAACTACGAAGAAATCATTTACGAGGGCTACGGTCCGTGCGGTATAGCAGTTGTTGTTAAAGCACTTACCGATAACCGTAACCGTACGGCAGGCGATGTTCGTCACTACTTCGATAAATTCGGCGGCAATATGGGAACATCGGGCTGTGTTATGTTTATGTTTGATTACTACGGCGTAATAATTATAGAAAGTGAAGATGTTGACGAGGACCAACTTATGATGGACGCATTGGAAGCAGGCGCTGTCGACTTTATCACAGATGAAGAAGGCATCTACGAAATTCGTACAGAGGCAAACGACCTTGGTGCAGTTACCGCAGAGCTTGAAGCTAAAGGCTACAAATTCCTCAGCAGCGAAACCGCATACATTCCTCAAACATACACCCGTATTGAAAATCCTGACGATATGAAAGCTATGTCAAAAATGCTTGAAATGTTTGACGATAATGACGATATTCAAGGTGTATGGCACAACTGGGAAAATGAGGACGAATACGAAGGCTGATTACCTTTTTTACTATTGACATTTTCTTTTGGTAATATATAATATATATAGTTACTTACGCTCAATTCGGTCATGCAATGAGTGGGTCCTGTGCGACAGAGCACCGTGAACCATGTCAGGCGGGGAACCGAGCAGCATTAAGCGGGCCGCCCTGTGCGCCACAGTCCGCCTGCTCATTGTGTGACCGAGCGGAGCGTAAGTTTTTTAGTATATGATTTTGGTGGGTGAGAATTTGTACAGGGCTCTATACAGAAAGTGGCGTCCGCAAACCTTTAACGATGTTTACGGTCAGAAACACATTACAGAAACATTAAAAAATGAAATAACCGCCGGCAGACTTTCACACGCCTACCTTTTTACAGGTTCAAGAGGTACGGGCAAAACCACCTGTGCAAAAATTCTTGCAAAGGCCGTTAACTGCCTGAACCCGCAAGACGGCAGTCCCTGTAACGAATGTGAAATCTGTAAAGGTATAGACAGCGGCTCTATTCTTGATGTTACGGAAATTGACGCCGCAAGCAACAACAGTGTTGATAATATTCGTGATTTAAGGGATGAGGTTAATTTCACTCCTGCCGCCGCAAAATACAGAGTTTATATTATAGACGAGGTACACATGCTCTCTTCGGGCGCTTTCAATGCGCTTCTGAAGACTTTGGAAGAGCCTCCGGCACATGTGCTTTTTATACTTGCTACTACAGAGGTTCAAAAGCTTCCCGCAACTATTCTTTCGAGATGTCAAAGATTTGATTTCAGAAGAATTCCTCCGGAAGATATTGCTCAAAGACTAAAAGAAGTTGCCGAGCACGAAAAATTACAGCTTTCTGACGATGCGGGTCTTCTTATAGCCCGTGTGGCAGACGGCGCCTTGCGTGACGCACTCTCTATACTTGACCAATGTGCAGGCTATAATGAGCCGATTACCGTTGAGACGGTAGGCAATGCGGCAGGTCTTTTAGGAAAGGATTATTTATTTGAAATATCCGATGCTGTTTTAAATCAGGACAGTGTGGCTGTTCTTAATATTATAGACAGGCTTCACGCCTCTTCATGCGATATGGAAAGGCTTGTCAGCGAGCTTGTTAACCATTTCAGAAATTTAATGTTGGCAAAAACCGCAAAAAGTCCTGAAAAGTTTATTGTAGCCACGCCCGATGAATTAGAGCGATACAAAGTAAATGCACAAAAAATAAGCTACGGCACAATTCTTTATATTATGGAAACTCTGTGCAAAGAATCTTCACAGTTAAAATACAGCTCACATCAGCGTGCGCAAACAGAAACAATGCTTATTCGTCTTTGCTCCCCCGCTCTTTCAACAGACAATTCTGCAATTATAAGGCGAATTGACGAGCTTGAATCTCAGTTGATGCTTCTTAAAGCACAAGGTGTTACGGTAAATACTGTTACTGAGCCTGTAAATGAAGCGCAAGCTTTTGCTGCCTCATCTGCTACTATCGAAGAAAAAACTGCTTCAGAAGAGGTTAAGACCGAAGAAGTTGAACCTGAAATACCTGTTGACGACTCTTTCGGTGAGCCGCCTGCGGAAGAGCCTACACTCCGTGAAACAGCAGAAGACGCAGCAGTTTACGAAAAACTCAAAAAGGAAGAAAAAATCCTTGCAGAGCCGCCTAAAAAGGTTGATACGGGTATTGTGACGGACACAGATAATGCCGTACCTTTTGTGGCATGGGAAAGCACTCTTAACCAATTAGCTAAAATCAACAGACCTTTGTACCCTCTTCTTATAGGTTCACAGGCTTTCAGAGCAGGCAACACGGTGTTTATAAAATCTAAAAATGCCGCGTTTAACTCTATGTTCAATCAAAAAGTTAATGCAGACTCTATTGCAGAAAGCCTTATGCGTGCCACAGGCGAAAAGCTAAAACCTATGATATACAATGACGGCTCATCTCCTGCGGCAGATGACGGCGCAGAGCCGATTGATGTATTGCTTCAAAAGTTAGATAAACACGGAATCAATTTCCTTGTAGAAGAATAAAAATCTTAAAAGGACGGTAAAATAAAATGAAAGCAAGAATCCCTAACCAAGGCGGCAACTCACAAGCCGCTATGATGAAAAAACTTCAAGATATGCAGGCTGAAATGGCTCGCGTTCAGGAAGAGGTCGAACAGGCCGAATATTCTGCAAGTGCAGGCGGCGGGGCTGTTGAGGTTGTAGTTTCGGGCAAGCACGAAGTATTATCTGTTAAAATCGACCCTGAGGTTGTAGACCCTGAGGATGTTGAAATTCTTTCGGATATGATTATTGCCGCTACAAACGAAGCCATAAGAAAAGCAAGCGAAACAATGGAACAAAGAATGGGCAGCGCTACAAGCGGTCTTAATATTCCGGGACTCGGTTTCTGATATGGCTTATGATGTAGTTGCACTTGAAAAGCTTATTGAGCAGTTTCAAAGAATTCCGTCAATAGGCAGAAAAACCGCTCAGCGAATGGCTTTTCATGTATTAGATTTAACCGAAAGCGAAGCAAATGAATTTGCTCAGGCTATAATAGACGCTCACACAAAAATTCACAATTGCGAGATTTGTCATAATCTTACAGAAGAAGATGTGTGCCCTATTTGTAAAAGCCCAAGCCGTGACCATTCTGTTATTTGCGTAGTTGAAGAGCCGAAAGATGTTCTCGCTATGGAAAGAATGAAAGAGTTTAACGGTGTTTACCATGTTTTACACGGCGTTATTTCGCCAATGAACGGCATTGGACCCGAAAACCTTACTGTTAAGGCTTTAGTTGAACGGGCTGCAAATGAAGAAACAAAAGAAATAATTATGGCGACAAACCCTACTATTGAGGGTGACACAACGGCTATGTATATCAGCAAGCTTGTGAAGCCGTTCGGCGTTAAAGTTACGCGGCTTGCTTACGGCATACCTGTAGGTGCGGATATTGAATATGCCGATGATGTTACTCTTATGAGAGCATTAGCAGGCAGAAGCGAATTGTAATAATCTAAAGAAATAAGGAAAGGACGGAGCAAAATGGCAAAAACAGAGCAAAAAACTGTTGCACAAAACAAAAAAGCATACCACGACTACTTCGTCCTTGAAACATACGAAGCAGGCATAGAGCTTTTCGGTACTGAAATAAAATCTATAAGAGCAGGCAAGGTAAATCTTAAAGACTCTTGGTGCAACATAGTTAACGGTGAAATGCTGGCAAACGGAGTGCATATCTCCCCTTATGAGCAGGGCAACCGATTTAACCGCGACCCGCTGAGACCCAAAAGATTACTGCTTCATAAAAAACAAATTATGAAGCTTTACGGTGAAGTAAAACAACAAGGCTTGGCTCTTATACCCCTTTCAATTTACTTTAACGAAAGCGGCAGAGCAAAAATGCTTGTGGGTCTTTGCAAAGGTAAAAAAGTGTTTGACAAGCGAGAAACAGAGGCTAAGAAAAGCGCTCAGCGAGATATTGAGCGCGCTTTCAGAAGCAAAGAATAATTCAGTTTTTTTATTAAATAATATATATGGGGCCGAAAGGATTTCGACGGGGAACCTGAGCCATTATAAGCGAGCAGAGTGTGGAACTCTTTAAAGCCACAAACTTAAAATTAACTGACAATAATAAAACAGTTTTAGCTGCTGCCTAAGTCAGCGGCCGTTCTTACTGAGAGTACCACGGCTTAGATAAGAGCGTCATTCAGTGGTGAATGTCAACAAGCGAGAGCCTTGTAGCTTGTGACGGTTTAAAAGGCTACCGAGAATTTAAACCTGTCTATCGGTGTGAATTTGAGGGAATGTTAAAAGACAGACTACGCTCGTAGAAAGTTTTGAGGATAGTTTTTCGGACGCGAGTTCAAATCTCGCCGGCTCCACCAAAAACAAAGCAGTGCCAAAGGTACTGCTTTGTTTTTGGTTTTGGAGAGGCGAGATTTGAAAAGGGCACGAGCAATGCGAGAAAAACAGTCCGGTGTGACTGTTTTGGTGCCCGTGTGCGTGCCGCGAGCGGTAGCGATGCGGGCAAATCTCGCATCTGTAAATACACAAAAAACTTATTGTCGGGTAAATATAAATTCTGTGTTTTATAGGCGAGATTTGAAAAGGGCACGAGCGAAGCGAGAAAAACAGTCCTGTGTGACTGTTTTGGTGCCCGTGTGCGTGCCGCGAGCGGTAGCGATGCGGGCAAATCTCGCATCTTTAAATACACAAAAAACTTATTGTCGGGTAAATATAAGTTCTATATTTTATAGGCGAGATTTGAAAAGGGCACGAGCAAAGCGAGAAAAACAGTCCGGTGTGACTGTTTTGATGCCCGTGTGCGTGCCGCAAGCGGTAGCGATGCGGGCAAATCTCGCATCTGTAAATACACAAAAATCTTATTGTCGAGTAAATATAAGTTCTATATTTTATAGGCGAGATTTGAAAAGGGCACGAGCGAAGCGAGAAAAACAGTCCTGTGTGACTGTTTTGGTGCCCGTGTGCGTGCCGCGAGCGGTAGCAAGGAAAAATGCTGCATTTATTACTCCCCCGCATTTTATAAATCGGTCGATTATCGCACTTAGCAGTGAATAAAATATGCCTTAAAATATTAAATGCTTTTTAATCGGTAAAACCGTTTTACTTTTATTCTATTTCTTTTACTAACACACATGTATTGGGTTTCATATTGAAAATCAAATCGTCAGTTATTCTAATCAGTTCCGCATTATGCTCACCGTCAAGAAGATAAATTTCATATTTACCGTTTTTTGAAAAATTAACATTTACCGTTTTATCCTCGGCCTTGTCGTTATCCGTGTAATATGTGATAACTGTCAGGGTTTTATTACTGCCGTCAACTCCGCAAAGGGTATAAATATCTTCAATTTCCGTTTTGCATCTTATCTCGGCTTCCATATCATTGAACATACCGTACCATTTAAACGGATAATAGCCTTTTAAAGGCTCGTAAGTATATAAATCAAACAGTCCGCAGAAGGCTGAGTACCTTGTGTCATAATACATAAGCATATCTATTGAGGAATGCTGTGCCGCCGACATACATGCCATGGTGAAAGCGGCACCTTTAATACTTATAATCGTTTTTATAGAATAAACAAATTCATCCTCCCAGCCCTTAACATAGTTCCATTCATTTAAAATGCTTTCTGAGCTTTCGAACCCATTATCATTAAGCAATTTTCTCATTCGCTCCCCTTTATGGGTAAGCTGTTCAGGTTCCGTACAGTATATGTGCCATGAAAAGAAATCTATAGGCACATTTCTTTTTTTCATTTCATTTATAAACTCTGAGGCCCACTTTTCATTCCATGCTAACGCAGGACCGCCGATTTTAAGTTTCGGAAAACAAGTTTTTAAATGCTTGGCGGCAGTTTCGTAAAAATCAAAAAACTGACTTTGCGTGCCTCCCCATGTCCGTTTATTCATGCTGTCGTCAGGGTCAAGATCGGGTTCATTCCGGATTTCCCAATATTCAATATTCAAATTAAAGCCATCAGCCCAGCCGTAATTGTAATGACGAATAATATGCTCGCAAATAACAGCCCATTTTTTAAAGTCCTTGGGGGGTATTGTTCCGTTTTTTTATTTGATGCTCTATGGTCTGACCAAGTCTGAAAAAGGTTTGGGTACCGGCGTCAAGGGTTGTTAATACGGATTCATCCGTACATGCAAAATCATAGGAAGCAGGATTTTCAGGATCAGCGTCAAAATTCGGAAATATAGCTGTAATATCGTGCGCGTACGGACCGCCGTATATTGAACCGCTTAAATTGGAATCGTGGTTTCTTGAATAGGGTATCCTTGCCGCCTTATAATCTTTAAAGTTGCTTCTGAACTGATCTGCGGCGTGTCTTTTATGCCATGGACCGCCGTTTGTGGCATTCATTATTTTAAATTTTCCGGATTTTTCATCTAAGTCAAATTCTAATGTTTCCATTTTAATGTTCCTTTCAAAAAAATTATATCTGTTCAAACGGAATTTGTCAGATACAACGCGTAATCGACTTTTATATTATGATATACAGTTATATAATTTATGGGTTATATTTGATATTGCCGAAAACAAATCTCAAATTCTCCTGCAAAATTAATATACATAGTTTTTATAATATATTTCATTAAGATTGTCAATAAGACATACTGTAAAACTGTACTGTATACCCTGTAACTAAAACAAAAGTCTAAACAGAGTAACTCACAAACACAACGGCGAGCAGTTTTTGACTGCTCGCCGATTAAGTTTATATATTCAATTTTTAATAAGAATTTATCGATTGTGCCTTGCTAACCGCAAAGAAAAGCATTAACACCGCCCTGAAAGCGAGAGCAAGCTTTTAGCTGTAGGTTATCAGCTTATAACGGCCTACCTAAGACCTAAATTAACAACACGCTGATAGTCTATTGATTCAACATCGCCGTTATTATCAAGATCTGCCGCAAGCAAGTAGTTTTCTTTGAGCTCACCGTGATTATTAGAAACACGCTCAATAGTTGACATATCAAGCACATCAACTGCGCTGTCACCGTTTACATCGCCGTAAACAATAACTGTATACGAATTTACTACTACGCCGTTTTTAAAGTGATATACTACCGAGCCCGTTCCGTAACAATTAGTGCCTCCGCTTATATATGACGGAATACTGAGAACTGTGGAACCTTCCTCTACGCCGACAATATTTTCAATGTTATTGCTGTATGTTTGCTCTGTGAAAATACAGTTAATATCATTATTCACGATAGTATTACCTACAACTTTAAGGTCAAGTACAACATAAGGAATGTTATTTTGTTTAGCATAAGCTAATGCGTAAGAATCGTTGTAACAATAAATTGTAAGGTTTTCGCAATCTGCAAACGCATCCTTTGCTATACTTTCTACTGACTGTGGAATTGTAATTTCTGTTAAGCTACTGCAACCGGAGAAAGCGTTGCCTATAGTTTTAACGGTATTCGGAACATTTACTGTTTCTACGGTTGTTTTATTTGCGAAAGTGCCGTCTGCAATTTCCGTAATTGTGAAATCACCCACACTCATCGGAACCGTTACATTTTTAGCAGTGCCGTTATAAAGTGTAACCTTTGCTGTTTCTGCGTCTGTTTCTTCATGTTCAAAATCCATAGCAGTAAATTTTGAGAAATTATCAATTACAACCATTTGCGAGGTCGAAAGCATATTATTACCGATAATAACCATATTATATGTGCCGTTTTCGGTTACGGTATAGGTTAAGCTGTCTGTAACATCAACACCGTTAAAGTAAATCTGCATAAGACCCGCTTCACCTGTTTGCGGTACAATGGCAATATCATAAGGCGAGTCGGTTTTGCCTGTAACGCCTTTAATAACCTGAGCAGTCGGTAAAACCTTATCTACCATAACTTTATATTCGTCAGAGGACGCACTCTCTAAAGCTGAGCCTGTAACAGCTTTAAATTTATAAATACTGTTAGAGCTGTAATCTATAACCTTTACATTATCTTTAAGCTCTACCCAACCGTTGCCGTCATCTACAAAATAAGTAATACCTGACGGGTGATTTGCTACGGTACTTAAAGTGAATGTTACATCCTCGTTAGTCCATCTGCCGACTGTACCGTCTAAAGATACTCTGACTACCGGAACTGTTCTGTCTATCTTTACTGTGAACGGGTAAACATCACTTTCAATACCCGAGAAAGAAACTGCCTTGAAGTTATACTCAAAAATGCCGTCTTCTCTTGCAAGAATTTGTGATGATGTAAGCTTAGTCCACTCACCGCCGTTTATATTATAATACCATTCATAAATGCCTGAGAATGCGTCACCCATAGGTGTAAACTCTACAATATCGTTAGCCCAGGTATCCGCCTTGTATTCTTTGTCTCCGTAAACGGCCTTAATCTCGGTAATAACGGGTTTCACCGTATCAACGGTAAATCCGTCAGAGTAAAGTGATGATGACTCGTTACCGGCCCTGTCTATGGCTCTAAATTCAAAATATCCTTGGAACTCGGTATCGCAAACAGCAGGAGAGCTTTCCGTTACATATTCCCACTCGGTAACAGGGTTATATTTAGCGTCTACAAGCCTGTATTTAATTAAGCCTACGCCTGCAACACCGCTGTCCTCTGCAGTTGCTGTTGCAATAATCTCACCGCCGTAGTAATCTGCGAAAATGCCGTCAAAATGATTTTCGGGAGCGTTTTCGTCAACCTTGCTTATTTCAATAGATGTAACAGCCGGCGCCTCTTTATCTATATTGTTGATTTCAATGCTTTTTACGGTAGAAATGCCTACTACAGACCTGACCTCAACTTCATAAGTACCGTTTTTAGAAACAGTGAAAGATGTCTGGTCGTCTGTTAATGTTTTACCGTCTACCTTAATATAATCTAAACCTGAAATACCTGTGGTGATATTTGCAATATCAATATCATAATCCTCATTAGTAAGACGGGTTACAATTTGCTCCAACTCAAAATCGGGCTTGGTATTATCGTACATTATATGATAAGGCTCAGTCCAATCGCCGTAGATAGTAACATTTTGCTTGTATGCGTTAACTATTACCGCCGCTCTAAAGTAGTAATTTTCATTGGCGTCTGCTTTAATTGTAAACTTATTACCGCTTATAACAGTCGGTTTTTCGTTTGAATCCGTTTTGTAATAATATGTTACATTGTCTCTGACATGGGTAGCAGAGAATGTAAACACAATATTCTCATGAGTCCATGCGCCAACAGTACCCTCAACACTTGCGGATATTTCGGGTCTGCCGAATATTGTAATAGGGAATGTTGCGTCTACCGTTCTGCCTGCATGGGTGTAATAAACACGGACATTTTGTTCTTCATCTAAAATATCATAAGAGAATGAACTGTAATCTACCTGATAATCCGTAACAGCTTCCGTTTCGTAGTTTTCATAATCTACAGTTGCGCTTATACCTTTCAAATCAAGCTCTTCGCCCTCAATATAAAGATTTTTATTAGGAGCGACAAGGTTAAGCTTTGAAACGACTTTTGACTTGACTACAATAGGAATAACCGCATTATATGTTTTGCCTGCACGGGTTACGGAAACAATAACATACTGTGTAACATCCCACAAATCCGGATTAAAAGAACCTACCTCATAATCTGTTACCTGTGCGGTAAGCTGAGCATCGGTATAGTCGGCGGCGTCCGGATAATATTCGGCAACCGTATTTCTGTCGTAATTCAAGTAAACCTCTAAACCTGTAAGGTCCAGCTCTGTGTCACCCTCAAGATATTCTAATTTATCAGGTGTTTTTATTGTGATGCTTTTCGGCTCAATTTCTATAACTTTAATATCTTTACGGGCTTCTACATAAGACCTGCCTATAATACCTAAGGTTGATGCCTTTCTGAAACCGTAAACAGATGTTTCGCCTGCCGTTTTACCCGAAACAATGCCGTCATCCGAAATTTTAGCTACGGAGTTTTCTACATTTCTGTTACTGCCGTCATAATTGTTTGTGGCATCCCACGGCGGATTTCCGTCATCTGTAGAAAGTCCGTAATATGTTGCGTTACCCTCAATTCGGGTAGGATAAGTGTATAATGAATACTGACGGGGAAGGTCAACAATAACACAGTCCAAGCCCTCAACATTAGCGTCTGTTAAAGCATTCGTACCGAATGTACCCGGTCCTTTAACAGTAACATTATAAGTCCTTGAAATACCTGAAACAGTTGCAGTTACCGTAACTGTTTTACTGCCGGTTTTAGAGCCTGCATCTCTGCCTAAAACTAAACCTGTGCCTGAAACAGACGCTACGGATTCATCCGAAACAGTCCAGACAACCGTGTTAAGAAGTGATGTTTCGTAATCTTCGGGAGCAATAACATTAACAGAAAGCTGAACTGTTTTACCCTCTTTAATTTCTGTAGCGTTACCCGTAATTTCAAAATCGGTAATTGCATTACCGCAAACTATACTCTTTTTATCTTCTGCAAAGCTTGAATTTATGGTACCCTTAACATAAATTGTAGCAACACCTGAGCCTATGGCAGTTACATTACCGTTAGTATCAACCGATACAACACCGTCTGTAGCGGGGGTTTCACTTGTAGCGATAATAATTTCCTGTGTAACCGGGTCAATAACACCCCACTCGCGCTTTAAGCTTGAGCTTTCGTTGATACGGTCCGGTTTTGCTGTTGCAACATAACCGACAGTGTCTCCGATACCGATACTGTCTTCACCCTCAATTACAATTGATGAAATCGAGTTTGAAAAAGGTCGTGTAACCTTTACGGTAACAGTACAGAAAACTCCTGATTCGGAGGTTGCGGTAATTGCAACTTCACGGGAATATGTAAATCCGCTGCCGCCGTCAAGACCTGTAACTAAGCCGTTTTCGTCTACAACCGCTATAGAAGGGTCTGCACTTTCCCAAGTAACCTGACCGAGATAACTTCCGTCAGGGGTAACATTATCTATATAAAGCTGAAGGGTTTCACCCTCGCCCACCGAAGTACCGCCTAAAATCTCAAAACTTTCCAACGGGTAATCTTCGGTACTTAAAATTGTAAATGTTACTTCATCGGTAACATTTGAGTAAAGAGTATTTGTCGGGCTTGTTTTAATTGTAACTTCACCCGGTTTTAAAAATGTTACAAGACCGTCTGTTGTAACCGATGCCAGTTCTTTTGCGGAATTATCGAAAATAGAAGTTTTAACTTCAAACTTTGTATCTGCTTCAAGTCGGCTTGGAGTTACAATGCTGTAAAGCTGTACCTGAGCGCCGACTGCAACGGTTTTCGGTACGGTTTTTTTGTTTGTAATATGTACACCTGTGGGGTAAATATTGGCCAATGTGCTTTTTTCAACAATAACCTCAACCATATCGCTTGCGATTTTGTTGCCCTCTGCATCATACCATGTAGCGGTAATTTCAACATTCAGGTTATCAAGAACCTTTTGAAGAGAGTCGGCTAAAGTATCACCTGCGGTAGCACGGACTATGGCAATAATCATATCGTTGCTCATATCGTCAATATCTACACCCGTACTGTCAATAGAATTCCAGATAGAATCCGCCATACTCTCGCCGATAAGTGGTATAGAACGGATATTTTCATCTATCCACGCCTCGAGAACGGCACGCTTTGAAAAGTCGTAAGCCGTAACTTTGCCGTTATCATCTACACCTGCTAAAAGGGGTAGGTTACTCTCCCAAGTGACATAGCTGCCGTCAGATGTATCGAGCTCTGTGCCGGTAGTTACTCCTGCTTCATCTGTGCTTGGTGACATAGCATAAAGCTGATGAGAGTAATACTCCGTTATACTTATTCTGTCGGTTACAAGAGCCTTGTCTTTATCGAATATTTCCATAACACTGCCTGCTGCAAAAACAGAAACAGCCGGAAGATATGTTGTTAAGAGAAAACATACCAAAGCAACGCTTATAACCTTTTTTAATGATTTTTTCATTTTACTGCACCTTTCCGAAAACTGGGTTTTTACTGAAGTAATAAAGCAAAAACTATGTAAATTTTACCACAAAAAACAAATATATACAAGTATTTTCAGCAAAGAAATTTTACCATGTTTATTTTATAAAAAATTAACAAAAATATTAAAAAAATGTTAAGTTGGTGAATATTATGTTAGCAATATTAACAGCTGTTTTATCAGGGGCTCTTATGAGCGTACAGGGTGTATTTAACGAAGGGCTAACAAAAGAAACATCTATTTGGACAAGCGCCTCCTTCGTTCAGCTTTCTGCATTTATATTTTGCGTTATTGCTTGGGCGCTCACCGGGCGCGAGAGCAGTTTTGCAGATGTGTTTAAAATAGAAAATAAATATATGCTCTTAGGCGGTATTTTAGGAGCGCTTATAACATATACCGTTATTCGCAGTATGTCAGGTCTGGGACCTGCAGGCGCCGTAATGATTATAGTAATATCACAACTGGTTGTTGCGTATCTTATAGAGCTTTTCGGCCTTTTCGGAGTAGAAAAAGTAAACTTTCAATGGCAAAAATTAATAGGTGTTATAATATCAATCGGCGGAATTATACTTTTTAAATGGGATAAATAAAAATGCAGGATGTAAAAAAACTTCCGTTTTTTTACATCCTCTGATTGTTTTATTTATTTTCTGCTGACATTAACTCGTCATTAGTTGACTCAAACGCAAAATCCTGTATTAAGCCAAACACATATTCG
>JBJEPP010000016.1:0-14922 GCA_051881295.1 Acutalibacteraceae bacterium
AAAAAAATTTTCTTTTTTTTCAGTTTTCTATTGACTTAATTATAGTTGGCTCCTTATACAAGCTTTTCATCACCGTATTATTTTAACATATTACTTTTTGCTTTTCAATATGATAATTTTATCAATATAAACATTATAAAAAAGCAGAACTCAAATAACGGGTTCTGCTTTTAGTATTATTCGGTTAAATCTTTTTTCATAGGAATATATTTAATATATTCGTTGCATTGCTCGCTTCCGCAAATTGCGAAGCCGAATTTTTCATAAAAGCCTACTGCGTGAGTTTGTGCATTTACAGTGATTTCAGAAGCACCAAGCTTTCGGGATTCGTTTATCATTGTAGTTAACAATTCTCTTCCCGTACCTTTTTTTCGACCCGAAGACAGTACCGCAATATGTGAAAAATGCACATTTCCGTCATCTTTAAGCGTAATTCTGCCCGTTGCAACATTTTCACCGTCTATTGATAATAATATGTGAAGTGACTTTTCTTCCGATTGGTCAAATTCAACATTCTCAGGTATTTTCTGCTCTTCGCAAAATACCTTTTTACGAATTTCAAAACACACGGATATATCTTGATTATATCTTAATACCTGAACATTAAACACAAAATCACTCCTTTGCTATGTCTACACTCAATGTTCGGCTGTATGAAATTATATCATATAAATAATTAGCTGACAATAATTTCTGCGTGTTTTTTAAAATAATGAATAAAAAAGCCTTGACAACATATAATGATAGTGATATAATACACAAGCACTCGAAAAGAGGGCAATATATATCGCGGAGTAGAGCAGTTGGTAGCTCGTCGGGCTCATAACCCGGAGGTCAGGAGGTTCAAGTCCCCTCTCCGCAACCAATAAACCGCATACACCTTTAGGTGTGTGTGGTTTTTTCGTTTCTGTGTAGTTGAACCTCCTGACCGACGGGTTCCCGGGGCAAGTCACTCGACCGCCGCCTGTGGCGGGTTAAGGGAGAGTTACTTGGCGTAGCGGTCAAAATCGAAAGTGACGAACAGGAGCGACAGTCGATTTTGGGCACCGCAAGAGGGCAAGAGGAGGTTCAAGTCCCCTCTCCGCAACCAACTTAAAAGCCTTGATATTGTTGAGTTTTCAACGATATTGAGGTTTTTCGTTTTTGCCAAAAAACTGTTCTTTTCTAACACTTTTTCTAACATTTTATTCGCAAAAATTGTGTGCATAATATCTATATTTAATACAACTAATTTAAAAAATGTTGACACATTGACTATATGTTATTATAATGAACAATAAACATTTATAATATCAGCTTCTTCGGTGGGTGGTCTGTATGGGTAAAGAGACTGTAGAATCAAGAAAATCAAAAGTAAAAAATTATAAAAATATGTTATCTGTACTCAATAAGAATACGGATGATTATCTTTTTGCCTTTGATTATGATACTGAGCATATACACTATTTTAAAGACATTACAGGTCAATTTGATTTGCCTGAGAATGCAGTAATAGAAGATTGGTTCAGTATTATTTACCCACCTGATTTAGAGCGTGTTTATAAAAAATTCACTCCGGTTTTATGGGGTTCCGAAAGTGTGTATAACGACGAGTACCGCATTATAGACTGCAACGGTAACAGAGTTTGGGCAAGCGTTCGCGCAGAAATAATTTATGACGATGACGGAAAGCCCCTTCTTTTAGCAGGAAATATCTCTGCAACTGCTATGGATAAGGTAACAAACCCTATTACCGGACTTTTAAATAAAAGAAAATGCCTTGAAGACCTTGCGGAGTGTGTTAAAAATAAAGAGAGCGGAACTCTTTTACTTATTGATGTAGATAATTTTCACAGTATAAATATGCAGTACAGCCGTGCCTACGGCAACAAGGTATTAACCGATATAGCCAAGATTTTAAGGGATATTGTCGGTCCTGAGGTTGTAATATACCATTTCAGTATTGATAGATTTATAATAAATTTCTTAAATAAGGATTATGATTATGTTCAAAAAATTTGTGATAAAATTCGAGGTATTTTAAGCAGGACCTGTTCTATTTCTGCAGGTGCCGTAGAATACGGAGAGGGCAAAATCCTTATTTGTGAAGGTCATACCGAAGAAGAAACACTTATTCTGTACCTTGAAATTGCTTTAAAACAGGCCAAAGATTACGGTGGGAATAAACTATTTATATTTAATGCCGAAGATTTCAAGAAAATACTTCGTGCCGCCGACTTAGAGCGTGAAATAAACGCGTCCATAAATAACGGCTTTTCAGGGTTTTATCTGTGTTACCAGCCGAAAATAAATACACAAACCGGTAAAATCGGCAGTATTGAATCTCTTTTAAGATTTTCAAGTGAAAAATACGGACAGATTTCTCCCGTAGAATTTATCCCTATTTTAGAGCATAATTCGGGTATTTGCCGGGTTGGTTTATGGGTGTTAAAAACAGCGTTAAATCAATGCTACGCATGGCGAAAATTTAATCCGAATTTAAGAGTAAGCGTTAATATTTCCGGTGTTCAGCTCCGTCAGAAAAATATAGCCGCCGATGTAAAGAATATTCTCTTTGAATCGGGTTTACCGGGCGAGGCGTTAACTCTTGAAATAACCGAAGGTTTACAGCTTAAAAATCTTGATTTCTACGGCAGTATCTTCAAGGAGTGGCGAGAAGCGGGCATAGAAATATCTATAGACGATTTCGGCACAGGTTATTCAAACCTCGGTTATCTCAAAAATCTTAATGTTAACGAAATTAAAATGGACCGTAGCTTCATTAAAGATATTAGTTACGGCGGTTATAATTATGAGCTTTTGCGCAATACAATAAAATTTGCCCATAATGTTCAAATTGATGTTTGTTGCGAGGGTATTGAAACTGTTGAAGAAGTTAATGTTGTCCGCAGGCTTTCTGCCGATACAATGCAAGGCTTTTACTTTTCGCGTCCGCTACTGCCAAATGAAATTGAAGATAAATATTTTAACAGCGATTCCGAAGAGTTTATTGTCAGAGAAAAGTTGGAAAACGATTACATATCATCAACAGAGGATAATGCTGTTGAACCGTCTGATAAAACAGATGAGTTGGGCGTAATTATAGAAAATGTAGATGAGCTTGTATATATTTGTGATACAGAAACAGACGAGCTTCTTTATATGAATACTGTTGCCCGCAAATTAACGGGTGTTTATGAGTGTAAAGGTAAAAAGTGTTACGAGGTAATGTTTGGTTGCAATGAGCATTGCAAAACTTGTAATCGCGGTATATTAGATATAAAAAACTTTAAAATTCACGAGGAACAAAACAGGCACCTTAACCGTCATTTAAAAATCAGCGAAAAGCTTATTTTATGGAAGAATAAAATGGCTCATCTTGTTATTGCAACAGATATTACCAATCAGAATATAGGCAGCCAAGGCATAAAGCGTAAGGAAGATTACGAGTCTGCTTTGATAAAATGCAGTAACGCTCTTTTAAGTGAACCTGATTTAGAAGCGGCTGTAAGTAAAAGTCTTTCTGCCATCGGTGAATACTTCGGCTCCGAAAGAGTAAGTATTTATATGCCGAATAAAAACTTAATCGGCGAAGATACCTTGTGGTATAATGCCTATGAGTGGTGCCGTGAGGGTATAGCGCCTCATAAAGCTATGGAGCAAAACATATCTTATGAAATTTTATCTCCCTGGTTTGATATTTTCAAAGAAAAATATACGGTATTTACAGAAAATTTCGCTTCTTTAGGATTGCCTGTGTTCTGCGGTGACAAAGCCGAATTACCTAAGAGCCTTGTTGCAGCTCCAATGTATATTAACGGAGAAATGATGGGCTTTCTTTCTGTAAGTAATCCTGAAGCATTGCCGAGAGAAGATGAATATTGCAGAACGTTTGCAAGGTTCATAGGCGAACGCCTTGCTTCAAGCGCCGAAAATGCTCGCTTTAACAAGAATATAAACTTCCATTACGGAGATATTTTAAAAGAATCTTTATTGGGTTTATGGATTATTCGCCTACATGATGATGAAAGTGAAAATGAACTGTATGCGGATTCTACAATGCTGAATCTTCTCGGATTTACGGAATCTCAGACGCCTACAGAGTGTTATAAGCAATGGAACAGCCGAATTAAGAGCGAATGGCGAGAATATGTCGGTGCAGGCGTAGAAAAAATGCTTAACAGTTCTATTCCCGTTCAAATAGAGTACCAGTGGCATCATCCTGAAATGGGCATTGTTGGAGTGCGTTGTGTAGGTCAAAAAATTGTAACGAAAAACGGAGATGTTTGTCTTCAGGGTTATCACAGGATTTTAAACAGTTTAGTTCAATTTACAAGTGTTCTTCCCGAACAAGCCGTAAGTGTTGAAAAAACCGTTGTTGGTGACGATTCCGAGTTAGTACTTATAGAGAATGCTTTTCCGGCAGAAATGCTCCAGGTCAGAGAAACACAGCTTATGCGCGCTCTTTCTTCATGTGCGGGCGCTTATTACGATTTCAATTTGACGCAAAACAGAATTATCGGTACACCTGTTCAAATTGTAGATAATGTTGAATACGATATTTTAAAAGCAGTAGGTTTGCCGCATAATTGCAAATATACCGATGTTGTGGAGTATTGGTGCGAAAAGCTTGATGAAAGCGAAAAGAACGGCTGTTACGCTTTCTTTGATACAGAAAACTTAGAAAAAAACTATAAAAAAGGTAAACGCCATATTACACACACCTTCAGGTCGACTGATATTTTAGGTAATCCTATGTTTGTAGAACAAACAATTATTCTTTATCAGGATATTCTGACCGGTGATATTTTAGGTTTAACTTATCTTAAAGATTTAAAAGAAATTAACAGCATAACCCAAGAAATCGAAAGAGATTATTTAACAGGACTTTCAAACCGCAGGGGAGCGGAGAGAAAGGTCGGCAGCTTCTTAAAATCGGGCGGAATATTGTTTGTTCTGGATATTGACAACTTCAAAAGTGTTAACGATAATACGGGTCATGCCCACGGAGACGAAGTATTAAAAGAGGTAGCGGATTATTTACAGGGTATATTCCGAAGAGGCGATGTTGTTGCCCGCTTCGGCGGTGATGAATTTGTTGCGTTTATTCGGGATATTCACGATACAGACTTTGCAATTAAAAAGGCTAAAGAAATTCTTGATGTTTCTAAGGCTACAGAGGTATCTGTCAGCGTAGGTGTTACCTGTATTCCGTCTAACCTTTATCTGACTTATGCCGAGGTTTTGGATATTACCGATAAAGAGCTTTACAAGGCTAAAGGCAACGGCAAAAATCAATATTCGTTATTTGATATGAATTGATATTTAATAAGTAAAACACCCACTAATGCGAATTTGCTTTAGTGGGTGTTTTGTATGTTGTAAAACTATTTATCCCAAAGAACTATTTTGCCTGATTTTAAAGTAGCCGGCATATCAATAATCCGTTGGTTAGAAGAGCCTCTGAATCTTAAAGATATATCGTGCAAATCTTTTTCGTATCTGCCGTCAACCAATACATCTATAAGACTAAGCATTTCATCCGTAAATTGGCATCTTGGGTACGAGCCATCCTTTAAAAGCTCATCGTCAAATCTGAAGCCCGTAAAACACCAAACGGTTTTATCCGGTCGCTTTTCCCGAACTTTTTTTAAAAACCTGACTAAGCACTCTTGGTTTTTAGGCTCAAAAGGCTCGCCGCCCAAAAGAGTAAGACCGTTTATATAATACGGCTCTAAAGACGCTATAATTTTGTCTTCAACTTCTTCTGTAAAAAGTTCCCCGTAGTTAAAATCCCAGGTTTGAGGTTGAAAACATTCTTCGCAATGGTTTGTGCAGCCCGAAACAAATAGGGTAGTGCGTACGCCCTCGCCGTTTGCAATATCGTAGTATTTAATATTACAGTAATTCATTTTCAAACCTCCCTGTTATTACAGATTATAAATGAAGAACTCTTTCTTTAATCTCTTGCGTTCTGCCTTGGTTCCAATACTGTGTACCGATGTAACCGCAGGTTCTTCTGGCAACATTCATTTTAGATTGGTCTTTGTTACCGCATTTCGGGCATCTCCAAACTAATTTGCCGTCCTCTTCGATTATTTCGATTTCGCCGTCATAACCGCATTCCTGACAGTAATCGGATTTTGTGTTGAGCTCAGCATACATAATGTTATCGTAAATAAATCTCATTACCTGTAAAACTGCCTCTAAATTGTCTTGCATATTAGGTACTTCAACATAGCTGATAGCACCGCCCGGTGAAAGCTTCTGGAATTGAGCTTCAAAAGCAAGCTTTGTAAATGCGTCAACCTCTTCAGTTACATGAATATGGTAACTGTTTGTAATGTAGCCTTTATCGGTAATGCCGGGAATTATGCCAAAGCGTTTTTGTAAGCATTTTGCAAACTTGTATGTTGTTGATTCAAGTGGAGTGCCGTAAATACTAAAGTCAATATTATGAATTTCCTTCCATTTTTTGCAAGCGTCATTAAGGTATTGCATAACATCAAGTGCAAACGGTGTAGCGCTCGGGTCTGTGTGACTTTTACCTGTCATATATTTAACACATTCATAAAGACCTGCATAGCCTAAAGAGATTGTTGAATAACCGCCGTAAAGAAGCTTGTCAATAGGCTCGCCTTTTTTCAGCCTTGCAAGAGCGCCGTGCTGCCAAAGTATAGGTGCAACATCAGAAAGTGTGCCTTTAAGTCTTTCGTGACGGCACATTAAAGCCCTGTGGCAAAGTTCAAGTCTTTCGTCAAATATCTTCCAGAATTTATCCATATTACCGCCGGAGCTGAGAGCAATGTCAACTAAGTTGATGGTAACAACGCCTTGGTTAAATCTTCCGTAGTATTTCGGTTTTCCGTCTTCGTCAACATAAGGAGTTAAGAAGCTTCTGCAACCCATACAGGTATAGCAGTGACCCTCGCCGTTTTTGTCAACCTTAAGCTCCAGCATTTTCTTTTCGGAGATGTAGTCGGGTACCATTCTTTTTGCAGTGCATTTTGCGGCAAGCTTTGTTAAGTAGAAATAAGGCGAATCGTCATGAATGTTCTGCTCTTCCAAAACATAAATCAGTTTAGGAAATGCAGGTGTAACATAAACGCCGTCTTCATTTTTAACGCCTTGATAACGCTGTAAAAGCGTTTCTTCAATAATGATTGCAAGGTCTTTCTTTTCTTGCTCGTTTTTAGCTTCGCCCAGGTACATAAATACTGTAACGAAAGGTGCCTGACCGTTAGTAGTTAAAAGTGTAACTACTTGGTATTGTATAGTCTGAACACCTCTGCGAATTTCATCACGGAGCCTTGATTCAACCATTTCGTTAAACTTTTCATCACTTATTTTAATATCTGCCATAGCAAGCTCTGCGGTAAGTGATTTGCGGATTTTATCACGGCTGACCTGAACAAACGGAGCAAGGTGAGTAAGTGAAATACTCTGTCCGCCGTATTGGTTGCTTGCAACCTGTGCAATTATTTGAGTAGCAATGTTGCAGGCGGTAGAAAAGCTGTGGGGTCTTTCAATCATAGTGCCGCTTATAACCGTACCGTTTTGAAGCATATCTTCAAGGTTTACAAGGTCGCAGTTATGCATGTGCTGAGCGTAGTAGTCGGTATCGTGAAAGTGAATGATACCCTGTTTGTGAGCTTCAACAATATCTTCAGGCAAAAGAATTCTGTCTGTAATATCTCTGCTTACTTCGCCTGCCATATAGTCGCGCTGAACGCTGTTTACGGTTGGATTTTTATTAGCGTTTTCCTGTTTAGCCTCTTCGTTGCAACACTCGATTAAGCTTAAAATTTTATCGTCTGTAGTATTGGAACGGCGAATGAGATTTCTTGTGTAACGGTATGTAATATACTTTTTAGCAACCTCATAAGCGCCGTGAGCCATAATCTGTGTTTCAACTAAATCCTGAATTTCTTCAACGCTCAGCGCGCGATTCATACGAATACAGCTAAGCTCAACCGCTTCTGCGATTCTTTGGATTTGCTTCGGTGTCATTCTGTCTTCTTCGTTTACTGCGTCGTTTGCTTTTGAAACGGCTACTATAATTTTAGCAATATCAAAAACAACCTCTGTGCCGTTTCTTTTAATAACTTTCATATATACCTCCTGTTAGTTGAATATATCGCACAATATATAGTGTTTTTCTGTAATATTTTGTGGAGCGATATATATAATACACTATATTTTGTGTTCGTGTCAATATAATTTAACAAGATATAGATGTTTTGAGTATAAAAAATAATGTGAAAATTTTGTGCATATTTGTTGAAACAGCACACAAATATACTTTAAATTACCAAAAGAGAAATATAAATAAAAAGTATCCGAAGATTTATAACAAATCAACGGATACTTTTTGTGCAATATTATTAAGCTGCGTTATTTAATTCTTTTTAAGAAATATACAGCAGAATTATTGTCAATAGGTTTTGTAACAAAGTCTATTCCGCTTGTAAGCTCTTTACCTGTAAATTCTTTACCGCTTAATTCGTCTTTATATATTGAATTCTGCGGTAAATCATTAACCCTGAGAGTAACGGTCTTTTCGTCTTCTGCCTGTTGCTGTAAAAAGTAAAGCACAATTTTACTGCTGTCGCTGAGTTTATAATAGTATGCGCTGTAGTTGGTTTCAAACGGACTGAGTATTGAGTAGTAGTCACCGTCTAAAATAACATCTTCAAATTTTCTGTAGTTTTCTATTTGCTTTCTTACCGCTTCTTTCATCTCCTCCGATGAATCGGGGAGTTTAAGCTCGTAACCTAAAGCGCCGCCCACAGCCACATTATAACGGAAGCTTCTTTCGGTTTCATATTCGCATTTTTTGCGGTCGGCTACATGGCAGCTCATGGTAGAAGCAGGGTATGCAAGAAGTGAGCCGTGTTGAATTTTTATTCTATCGTTAGGGTTCGTGTTGTCACTTGTCCATATCATTGTGCTGTATTTCATCATGCCAAGGTCATATCTTCCGCCGCCGCCTGAACAGTTTTCAATCATAGCGTCAGGAAATTCTTCCCTAAGCCATCTGAAAAGCTCATAAGTTCCAAGCATAAATCTGAAAGACGCCTCGCCCTGCCTTTCAGGCGGCAAAACATTTGACCCGACCTGTGAAAGATGTCTGTTAAAATCCCATTTGAAATAGTCGATGCCTAAGTCCGAGAACGCCTTTTTAAAACAATCCTTAAGATAGTTAACAACATCAGGGTTGCCCATATCAAAAAGATGCTGATTTCTCGATTCAAGGGGAGTTCTGTTTTTAGCCTGTAAGCACCATTCAGGGTGCTTTTGGTATATTTCGGAGTCGGGATTAACCATTTCAGGCTCTATCCAGATGCCGAACTTAATGCCCCGTTGTTTAACGCCGTCAACAAGACCTTTAAGTCCGTAAGGGAATTTCTTTTTATTAACAAACCAGTCACCGAGGCTTGATGTGTCATCGTCACGGTGTCCGAACCAACCGTCATCCATAACAAGCATATCCACATTACATTCTTTTGCGGCGTCAGCATATTTCAAAAGAACATCCTGATCAATATCAAAATATACAGCCTCCCAGGTGTTAAGAACAACAGGTCTTTGTGGGAAAATCTTTTTAGGTAAAATTCTCTTTTTAGTGAAGTTGTGGAAGTTTTGCGACATTTTATTAAGACCGGCACTTGAATAAGTCATAACAGCCTCAGGCGTTGTAAAGCTTTCGCCTTTTTCTAAAAGCCAGCTGAAATTCTCTTCGCCGAGACCGATGTTAATTCTTGTTTTGCCTTTCTGGTCAACCTCAACCTCGTCCAAAAAATTGCCGCTGTATACAAAGTTAAAGCTGTAAGCCTCGCCTTTATTAACATCGCAGTCTTTAGTGCATACTGCAATAAACGGGTTGTATTGATGACTTGAACCGCCTCTGCGGCTGAATACGCTTTGATTGCCGTGGAATATAGGGTGTCTGTCAACATTTCTTTCGTGGCAGTGACTGCCGTAAAGAGAAATCATATCAAGGTCACAGCACGGTAAATCAAGTGTAAGGCTCATACATTTTTCAATCTGTACGCTGCCGTCTGTCGTGTTTTCAATTACTTCATAGCGAGAAATAATATCTTCTTTGGGAAAAACGGTGTAGTAAAGGTATACGGTAAGCTTTGTAAGCTTATCAGACATTTTAAGTTTAAGTGTTTCGGTATTCTCATCACTTTCTGCAAAAGGCAATCCCTTTAATTTCAATCTGCCCTTAAATATTTCGTAACCCTCATATTCTAAAAGCGTAACGGAGTCGCCGCCGGTATTTTTTACTTTAAGGGAGCTTGTTCTGTAGTCGCCGTCGTCAAAGCCGGCATATTCACGCATATATGTATCCGGTGCATAAGTGTTATCTCTTGGGTACATCGGTGAAAATGCAATAGGCCTGCTACAGTCTTTTTCAAGCCTTGCGCTGTTTTTATCGCCGTAATAAATATGCACGGGGAATTTTTCATTCCTTATTTCAAATGCATATAGTGAATTTTCGGTCTCTATTTTAAAAATATTTTCTTTTTTGTCAAATGTAATCATAAAAACAACCCCTTATTAAGAAATTACATTAAAGAATTATACCAAAGGTGACATTATACTTTCAATGTAGATATTAACTATACTTTTGTTGCATTTTTTGGGTATTTGTATTATATTATCATTATTAAGTCTGTAAGGAGATACTTGATGACTACATTTCAAATAACATTTCAAAATGTTCTTTTAGCACTGATTTATATGGTACCGGGCTTTATAGTTTCTAAAATGGGTAAAATAAAGTCAGAGCATCTTTCGGGGCTTTCAACGGTTCTTATTTATATATGTGCACCGTGTATGGTTATGTATTCTATGATGAACTTAGAATTATCGAAAGATAACCTTATACGCATGGGCTTGTTTTTTGCGGTTTCTTTAACGGTTCAACTTGCTTTTTTACTTATACTGTACGGTATATTGCATAAAAAATATGATGACAGCAAATACAGATTAACCACAATTTGCGCCATTGCGGGTAATGTCGGATTTTTCGGTTTGCCTGTAGTTAAAGCGATAATGCCCGATAACCCCGAGGTAATGTGTTACTCGTCAATTTATGTTGTAACTATGAATATCATAGTTTTCACCGTGGGGGTATTTTGCCTTACAAACAATAAAAAATATATGTCAATAAAATCGGCTTTAATAAATCCGTCTGTTTTCGGCTTTGTATGTGCTTTAATTTTGTTTTTTACAAAATCAAGTGCGTGGATGCCCGATATAATAGAAAGAGGCATAACTCTTGTGGGCAGTATGACTACTCCGCTGTGTATGATGATTTTAGGTATGCGGCTTGCTATGGTAGAGTTTAAAAAACTGTTTGAAAGACCTATTGTATATATTATCTGCTTTTTGAAGCTTGTAGCATTTCCGCTGTTTGCGTATGCCTGCGTATACTTTTTGCCCTTAGATAATGCTTTTAAAACAAGTGTTCTTGTGCTTTCTGCTACTCCGTGTGCTTCGGTAGTATTCAATTTAGCAGAGATTCATAAAAGCGAAACGGAGCTTTCTGCAAACTGCGTAATGCTTTCAACAATTCTGTGCATTATTGCACTGCCGATTTTGACTTTGATATTGTGATTTTAGGAGTAATCGCTATGAAAAATAACACTTCTTTAGTATTTACGGGTGACATCGGTTTTGATAAATATATGTACGGTAAATGGGAAGATGAGAATTTAATATCAGATGAAATTCTTGATTTTCTTCACAGTGCCGACCATGTTATTACAAATGTTGAGGGTCCTGTTGCAGAAGCGCCGCAAAACACTGCCGCAGAAGGCGTTGCACAGCTTTTGCACACCATAGACCCAAAGGCCGTTGAAGTGCTGAAAAATATGCATGCCGATATTTGGAATATCTGTAATAATCATATTATGGACGCGGGGGCTTTCGGTATTGAAAGTACCCTTAAAATTGCAAAAGAGTGCGGCGTGAAAACTATCGGCGCGGGTATGAATATTGCGGAGGCGAGAAAGCCTGTTATTTTAGAAGAAGCAGGCGGCATCGGTATGTTCGGTGTGGGCTATCAAAGAGCTTGCAGAAAGGCAGATACCGAAAAACCGGGTTGCTACAGCTGGAGCGATTTAGACGAAATTCAAAATTCGATAAATGAAATAAAAAAGACCTGCCGTTGGTGTATTGTAGTAGCCCACGCAGGGGAGGAATTTACTCCGCTTCCGTCACCGTATACAAGAGAAAGGTATCATAAATTTCTTGAAATGGGCGCGGATGTAGTTGTTGCTCACCACCCGCATGTACCTATGAATTATGAAACAGTAGGAGATAAGGTCATTTTTTATTCATTGGGCAATTTTATTTTCGATACCGATTATCAGCGCTCTCAGTTTAATACTGACATCGGCTTATTAGTGAAACTGAATTTTACCGAAACACAGTTAGAATTCGAGCCTATGGGGCTGAAAATTCTTCGCGGTGAAGAGCGCATAGTAAAAGATAAGCTCCCTCGCATATTTGTAGATGTTGACGAGGAAGAGTATAACCTTTTAGCGCCTCTTTCCGCAAAAATGCTTGTATCTGCCACAAAAAGGCAAATGACATATTTAAAACCGGATGAATTTAAGAACGCTACAGAGAAAAAATGGCAGGAGCATTTTAAAGAGCCTTTAAGAACAGGCAGAGTTCCCGGCGAAACATTGGATTTTTATATTATATGCCCTTTAGCCGAAAAAGCCGAAGAGGGCAAATGGAAGCAAAGCAAGTTGGAAGATGTTAAAAATTATATTTTAGAGCAGATATAATAATGCAGTAAATACGGTTTGACAGAGATTCCTCCGTTAAACCGTATATTGTTGCAAATAAAATCAGTTTATGTATTGACACTTTGTTATGATTATGGTATTATAACCACATCCGATAGAGGTGCATTTTGTTATGAGTAGCTCTGATATAAAGGTTGCCGAAACCGTCAGAGTGAAAGGAGCAGGTGCCGAAGACGGCTTTTGGCAAAAGCCGATCTGGCAAAGGGGAATAATATCCGTTTTGCTGTCACCTATGGTGGAGAGCTATCTTTACATTTATAATGCATTGTGTTTTTGTGCATTGTGCTATGTGAGGTAGTTGCTTTTCGGCAACTATTTTTTTGCGTATAGGAGAAAGAATTTATGAAAAAAACAATTTTTAAAGGCGTTGCAACAGCTCTTGTAACTCCAATGACGAAAGACGGCGTAGATTATCCGGAATTTGAAAGACTTATCAATTGGCAAATCGCAGAGGGCGTTAACGGCCTTGTAATCGCAGGTACAAGCGGCGAAGGTTCAACTCTTTCAGACGAAGAACATCGCGAGGTTTTAAAATTTGCAGTAGAGGCTGCAAATCACCGTGTGCCTATTATTGCAGGTACAGGCTCTAACGATACTTCTTATGCTATTGATTTAACAAAGTACGCAGGCGAAATCGGTTGTGATGCAGTTCTTCTTGTAACACCTTATTACAATAAAGCAACACAGCGCGGTCTTTACGAATCTTTTTGGGCTATTGCAGATGCATCAACAATACCTTGTATTCTTTACAATGTTCCGTCAAGAACAGGCTGTAACATTACTCCCGAAACTTGCGCAAGGCTTTCTAAACATCCTAACATTGTAGGCATTAAAGAGGCAAGCGGCAACATTTCTCAAATTGCAGAAATAGCAGCCCTTACAAAAGGCGAATTAGATATTTATTCAGGTAACGATGACCAGATAGTTCCGCTTATGTCTTTAGGCGGCAAAGGTGTTATTTCCGTTGTGTCAAACATTCTTCCTAAAAAGACCGTAGAGCTTTGCGATAAATTTTTCGCAGGGGATGTTGAGGGCAGCAGAGATATTCAGTTGGAGTTGCTTCCTCTTATAAATTCTCTTTTCTGCGAGGTTAACCCGATTCCTGCAAAAGCCGCTGTAGCAGCCATAGGATTCGGTGAAAATTATGTCAGACTCCCTCTTACAACTATGGAACCGGAGCACGAAGCAAAAATGCGCGCTCTTATGAGAGAACAAGGTCTTAATGTTTAATGCGGGGGTGTTTAAATGATTTGCAAAAACCTTGAAATAAAAAACAACACTCTTTACTTCGGCGGCAGAAATACTAAAGAATTGGCAGAAAAATACGGCACGGCTCTTTATGTAATGGATGAAGCTACCATCCGTGAGAATTGCCGTAAGTATGTAAATGCTTTTAACAGGTATTTCTCAGAAGGTTCGAGACCGTATTATGCAAGTAAAGCATGCTCGTTTAAGAAAATCTACAATATTGTAGAGAGTGAGGGCATGGGTGTAGATGTTGTATCTGCAGGAGAGATTTACACTGCTAAATCGGCGGGCTTCAATTTGGAAAACGCGTGTTTTCATTCTAATTGCAAGAGCGACAGCGATATTATTTTTGCCATGGAGCAAGGTGTAGGCTGTTTTGTAGTAGATAATAAAGAAGAATTGGACGCTATAAGTAAATTCGCTGGTCAGCGCAAAATTAAGCAAAAAATTCTTTTCAGATTAACTCCGGGTATAGATACCCACACCTACGATGCCGTTAATACAGGTAAGGTAGACTCCAAATTCGGCTTCCCTATAGAAACAGGTGCGGCCTTAGAAATAACCGAATATGCTTTAACTAAAGAAAATATTGATTTCAAAGGTTTTCACTGCCATGTAGGCTCTCAGCTTTTTGAGTCTTCGGTATTTATTCGTTCTGCCGAAATTATGCTGAACTTTATTGCTGAAGTAAAAGAAAAAACGGGCTTTGTTACAGAAATTCTTGACCTGGGCGGCGGCTACGGTGTAAGATATACAGAAGATGACCCTGAAATTGATATTGAAGATAATATTCGCCGGGTTGCAGAGTTTATTAAAGAAAAATGCCGAAGCCTTAACATAAATGTTCCTTCAATTTATATGGAGC
>JBJEPP010000017.1:0-14668 GCA_051881295.1 Acutalibacteraceae bacterium
TCTGCAAGCACATTAAGATGTGCCGCAGGCACTGTGCTTGCACCGAAATTTTTCATTTTTAATTCTTCGTTTTTCATTCATCTGCTCTGCTCAAACGGAGTTTTCATAATCTCAAAGCTTCCGGCTTTTAATTCTCTGACTAAGTCTTCATTTGATTTAATTTCATTCTTAAAAATTACGCCGCCGTGTGCCGTATCTTCAGGCTCGTGAAAGTCGGAGCCTGCAGTAACAATAGTTTTGTTCTGATGTTTTGCCCAAGCTTCTGCAATTGGGTTGTTAGAGTTGTGACGGGGATTACCGTTATAAATTTCGTAGCCGTCTAAAATGTTCCAATCCTCAATCTTCATACCTTCTCTGAATGGGTGAGCCTGCACAAACAATAAACCGTTTTCGTGGGCAAGCTCTGCAAACTGTTTAGGAGATAATTCCATAAGGTCGCCGTGTGAACGCAAAAATTCTTCCGTTATACCGTATACTAAATAATCGTTAGGGTATTTATCGCCGTAAAAGCATATTTCAAGACCTAAAAGCACAGTATATTTATCACCGGCAGCTTTCTCAAATCTGTGAAAGCCTGCCATAAAATAATCAATTTTTTCATCCCAGGAGGCGTCTGTTTTGCCGAATTTTCTGCTGATGAATGTAGAAGAGTTCAAATGGTTTGTTATAACAAAGCCTTTGTAGCCCTTTCCCTCATAAAGTTCAATAATTTCTTCTGCCGAACATTGACCGCAGCGGCTTACATCTTTAGTGTGACAATGCATTTCAAATAAATATCCCATAAGTCTACCTCAATATTATACAAAAATCATTAGATAAAATTGTACATTCTTTCTGCCTTTATGTCAATAATTTTTATTGCAAAATCTTTCGAAATAATATACTATTAAACTAAGTAAACATATTATTTGCAGTTAGGAGAAAGTTATGAAAAAGTTAAAAGCGGCTATTATAGGCACAGGCGGAATTTCTAACGAACATATTCAAGGTTATTTAAAAAATGAAAATGTTGAGCTTTACGCATTTTGCGATATTAACGAGGCTCAGCTTAAAAAGATGTCAGAAAAATACAACATTCCTTGGGAGCGTTGTTTTTTAGATAAAGACGAAATGCTTAAGGCGCTTCCCGAAATAGATATTTGCAGTGTTACTACTTGGAATTCTGCCCACGCCGAGTGTACTATTGCGGCTTTAAAAGCAGGTAAAGATGTTATTTGCGAAAAGCCCATGGCAATGAATCAAAAAGAAGCGGAAGAGATGCTTCGTGTAGCTAAAGAAACAGGCAGACATCTTCAAATAGGCTTTGTACGCAGATACGGTAACGATGCCGATGTAATGCGTGATTTTATTGATTCGGGTAAGTTCGGTGAGATTTATTACGCAAAAGCAACATATCTTCGCCGCAACGGTAATCCGGGCGGTTGGTTCGGCGATAAATCCCGTTCGGGCGGCGGACCGCTTATAGACCTTGGTGTTCATGTTATAGACCTTGCCCGTTACCTCTGCGGTAATCCGAAGCCTGTTTCCGTTTACGGCGCCACATTTCAAAAGCTCTTTAACAGACCGGGCATAAAAGACGGCACAGGCTATGTTTCGGTAAGCAAAGCCAATAACGATATTTGTACCGTAGAAGATTTGGCAACAGCACTTATTCGTTTTGATAACGGCTTGGTGCTTTCTGTAGAAGCAAGTTTTTCTCTTAATATTAAAAAGCCTGAAGGTAACATTCAGTTCTTCGGTACTAAAGCGGGCGCTAAGCTTGACCCTCAGGTAGAAATTTTTACAGATGAAAACGGATATTTAGTAGATTTAAGCTTTTCTAAAGATACTTCACTTGACTTTGACGGTCTTTTTGCAAGAGAAATCGACCACTTTGTAGACTGCGTGTTAAACGGCACAAAATGTATCGCTCCTGCAGAAGACGGCGTAGAGCTTATGAAAATTCTTGATGCGGTTTACGAATCTGCACGCACGGGCCACGAAGTAATAATTTAATTCAATAATAATATAGCTAAATAAGAAAGGGTGTAAATATGAGAAAGTGTGAAAGCTGCGGCAAGGCTTATTCAGAAAGCAAAGATATTTTTTGCCCCCATTGCGGTGCAGTTGCACATAAAAAATGCGCTCATCCCTTTAGCGATCAGGGGGATAACAACTATTATGATGAGTCAAGATTTAACAGGGCAGACGACTATTCTTTTAATAAATCCGACATAGAAAAGCAGTATACTCAAGAGAAAAGGCAAGAACAAAAAGCCTACGGCGAAAAAAACGACAGCGGTAATTACAATAATAAAAAAAGTGATTCTCGGCCTGAAAAAACGATTGCTTCCAAGAGACCTGTAAGACAAAATAAAAAAAGCTTTAAAGGTATCGGCATTTTTATTGCTGTTATTGTTTTGTTTAATGTTGCTGTAGGTGTGTTTGAAGAGTTGGATGAAGAAAACTTTTTTGACGATGTTTTCAGTTCTGAACAAAATGTGTATTGTGAAGATTTATTGTATGTAGATGCTGACGGAATTGAATTTATTAAACCTGACGATAATCAATACAAGATGATTATTTCCATAGACAAACTCTGCATTGATTATGGGGACAGTGAAAAAATCAAAGAGTTTACAGATTATTTAGTTAATGAAGAAGTCGGCTGTTCCATTACTGCCTACGAAAAAGAAAAAATCGAGTTTGACGGCATAGAGGATTATGCTTATGAATCAGACGATGAAGATTATCAGGAAGAAGAGCTGTACTTTGGTGAATTAGTTCTTTACGGTGATTTAGGTTATGTTTTTGCTTTTGAAGAATTTCCCGAATTGTCAAAGGATGCTATGACGCATATTTACGCTATGACTATCGGTGATATAGACGAAGAAGAGCACGAAAGCTATGACGATTACGAAATGTATTACGGCTCACAATATTGCGTAGAGGTTTGTTTGCCGTTAGATGCCGTTTCATTAGATAAAGACGGTAATGTAAAGTATCACTCTTATTACGATGATGAAGAAATAGACGGTAACGAATATCAACAGTATACAGAAGATGATGATGTAGCTTTTGAAGGCTCTGACTATTTTGCCGAAATAGATATGAAAAGCCTTGATATAACTTTTGACGACACATATTCTGAGGTTACGGTTGTAGGTGAAGAAGATGATTTTTATGATTATGACGACAGCGACATTGCGATTATCGGCGGAGCAGACGGACCCACAAAAATAATAGTAGGTTGATTACTTAATATGAAACAAAAGAGAAAAGCAATATTTACAGCATTGGGAGGTACATGCGTAGCTCTTTCTACAGTGCTTATGACGGTAACTGCAATACTGCCGGTTTTAATGTATGTTGTACCTATTTTAACAGGCTTGTTAGTGATTTTTATGTCTGATTTAGCCGGTAAAAAATGGGGATTCGGAGTGTTCTTTGCCACAGCGGTACTATCGCTGATATTAGTGTCCGAGAAAGATACTGCCCTTTCATATACGCTTATTTTCGGTTACTACGGTTTAATTAAAGACACAATCGAAAAATTACCGAAAGCACTTAGTTGGATTTTAAAAATAATACTGTACAACATAAGTGCTTTAGGTATAGGTTTCTTGGGTGTTTTTATATTCGGACTCAGCGCCGAAGAATACACAGAGCTTGGCAAGTTTACAATACCGATTTTGCTTTTAATGGCAAATGCGGCGTTGATTTTATACGATTTGGCATTAACAAAATACAGATTGCTTTTAAAAGCATTGGCACAAAAAACCAAAAAGAAATTACTGATTTGATGAAAATGTACAATGAATGAAAATTCATTGTATATTTTTTTGATAATATGTCATATTTTGGTTGACAAAAGGCAATTGAAAATTGTATAATTAACAAGGTATACAAATACAATTTTTTTGGAGGTTATTTCATGAGCAAAAAAACCGTATTTTTAACCGGCTCATCAGGTAACATGGGCTGGGCAGGCTTTAAAGAACTCTATGCTAAAAAAGACCAATTCAATATTGTTCTTCTTAACAGAGGCAGCCAAAAAAACAGAGATAAATTCAAAGATTATGAGAATGACCCGGCAGTTAAACTCGTTTGGGGCGATCTCACAAATTACGAAGATGTATTAAAATGTGTTACCGGCGCAGATTATGTTCTTCATGTGGGGGGTATGGTTTCTCCTGCGGCGGACTATTATCCTGTAAAAACACAGAAAACAAATGTTACCGCCGCACAAAACATTGTTAATGCAGTTAAGGCACAGCCTGACCCTGATGCAATCAAGGTTGTTTACATAGGCACTGTTGCCGAAACAGGCGACCGTAATATGCCTATTCATTGGGCAAGAACCGGCGACCCTATTAAGATTAGTGTGTATGACCACTATGCAATCAGTAAAGTTAAAGCTGAAGCGGTTTTTGCAGAGTCCGGACTTAAACACTGGGTTTCACTCCGTCAGTCAGGTATTCTTTACCCTGCAATTCTCAAAAATATGGAACCTATTATGTACCATGTTCCCATTAACGGCGTTCTTGAATGGGCTACAGTAGAAGATTCGGGCAGACTTCTTGCAAATGTATGCGGTGATGATATTCCCGAAGAATTCTGGAGACGCTTCTATAACATCGGTTCAGGTGAAGAATACAGAATTACAAACTTTGAGTTTGAAGAACTTCTTCTCGGTACTCTGGGTCTCGGCTCACCTAAAAAACTCTTTGATCCGCACTGGTTCACAACAGAGAACTTCCACGGTCAATGGTATTATGACGGTGACGAGCTTGAAAAATATTGCCATTTCCGTGCTAATGTACCTGTTAAGCAGTATTTCAAAAACATGATGAAAAATGTTGAATTTTTCTACAAATTGGCTTTCCTTGCAAAACCTTTCTCTGCACTTGTTAAGCCGTTTATGAAGAAAATTGCAATGACTCCCGAGTACGGTACACTCTGGTGGGCAGAAAACAATGTTGAAGTCAGAATGAACGCTTACTACGGCGGTAAAGAAGCATACGACAAGCTTCCGAGAAAATGGGAAGATTTTGAAATTAAAATCCCGTCAAAGAAAACTACCGCAGACGATGTTATTGTTCTTGACCACGGTTATGACGAAACAAAAGATTTTGATTCACTTACTCTTGAAGATCTTCAAAAAGCAGCTGCTTTCAGAGGCGGTGAGTGTCTTGCAACCGAAATCGTTGATATGTACACTCCGGTTAAGTGGAAGAGTGCAAGAGGCAACGAGTTTGAAATGAGCCCTAACCTTGTTCTTCGCGGCGGTCACTGGTGTCCTGAAGAACTCCCTTGGCCATGGGATTATGATACAGAAGCAAAAATCAATCCTTTCTTTGCACAGGTTTGGTATCCGCTTCACAGTAAAGAAGAAAACCATTTCTACGGTCCTGAAATTTTTGATAACTTTAAGGAGAAGGTTACAGAATGAAAGTATTTATGATTGGCGGTACAGGTCTTTTAGGCTGTGAAGCCGCGCGTATATTTATTGAAAGAGGTCACGAGGTAACATCAGTTGCTCTTCCTCCGCTTCCTGAGGGCGCTCCGATTCCTAAAGAAATGAAATTGGAATTCTGCAATATCTATGAGAAATCCGATGACGAAATCCGTGAAATGCTCAAAGGTCAGGATTGCTTTGTTTTTGCAGCAGGTATTGACGAAAGAGTTGAGTTTCCTGCACCTGTTTACGATGCATACTACAAATACAACATTCAACCCCTTGAGAGAATTCTTCCTCTTTGTAAAGAGGTTGGTGTTAAGAAAGCAGTTGTTCTCGGTTCTTATTTTGCATACCTTGCAAAAGAAAGACCTGATATGAAGCTTACAGAAAAACATCCGTATATCAGAAGCCGTATCGACCAAGAAAACACTGCATTCTCATTCGCTGACGAAAACTTTGATGTATCTGTTCTTGAACTCCCTTACATATTCGGTACACAACCGGGCAGAAAGCCTGTTTGGGTTATCCTTATTGAGCAGATTAAAATGATGGATAAACTTCCGTTCACAATGTATCCGGGCGGAGGTACGGCAATGCTTACAGTTCGTCAGGTTGGCGAAGTAATCGTTGGTGCGGCAGAAAAATCAAAAGGTGCTAAAGCATGGCCTATCGGTATGTATAACCTTACATGGAAAGAATTTCTTAAAATCGTTTATGCCGCAAGAGGTATGGGCGAAAACCGTAAGATTATCAGCATTGCTCCATGGATGATGAGAATGGGTCTCGGCGGCGTGAAAAAAGAATATGCCGCAAAGGGTATCGAAAGCGGTCTTGATGTTGACGGCCTGGCAGATATTATGGCTGTAGACCTTTTCATTCCTGACAGATTTGCAAAAGAACTCGGTGCCACAGATGATGACATAAAAGCGGCTATCTTTGATTCTATCAAAGTTTCTCAGGCAGTTTATGACGGCACTGTTGAACTTCTCGGTATGAAAGGCGAATAATTGAACTTATAATGGGACTGCCCTAAACGGTAGTCCCAAAAGTGCATGTAGAGAAAGAGGAAAGAATTATGAGCGATAAAATCAGTTTAATTACCGGTGCTACAGGTCATATAGGCTATGCTCTTTTAAAAGAACTTGCAGACAGCGGCGAAAAGGTAAGAATTCTTATCAGAAAAGACAGTAAGCAGTTTGACGGTATCGACTGCGAAAAAGTATACGGCGATGTTACAAACCTTGACCAGCTTCGCGAGGCATTCGAGGGTGTAGATGTTGTTTACCACCTTGCAGGCATTATCGACATCAATGCAGACCAAGAAGATATGATTTGGAATGTAAATGTAGGCGGCACAAAAAATGTTGTTCAGGCTTGTGAAGAAAAGGGTGTAAGGCGTTTGGTTTACGCTTCGTCCGTAGACGCTTTTTATCCGCTTCCCGATAATCAGGTTATGCGTGAGGTAGACCATTTTGAACCTGATATTCTTGACGGTACTTATGCAAAAACAAAAGCAACTGCCACACAGTTTGTTTTAGATGAAGTTAAGGCAGGCAAAATAGATGCGGTAGTTACACACCCCGGCGCTTGTATCGGACCTTATGATTTTAAGGTTTCCAATGTGGGTGAAATGGTAAGAATGTTTGTAAACGGTGTTTTTCCGGTTACACTTTCATTCGGTGAATATAACTTTGTAGATATTCGCGATGTGGCTCACGGTATGATTATGGCTGCAAAGCAGGGCGGAAAAGGCGAATGTTATATACTTTGCGGTGAAAGAATTACAGTTGGCGACTTTATTAAAGTTACAGCCGAGGCTTGCGGTAAGAAAGCCCCTAAAATTCCGCTTTCTTACGGATTTGCAAAAGCAGTTGCACCTTTGGCAGAGGTTTATTATAAGCTCTCTAAATCAACTCCGCTGTTTACAAGGTACTCAATTCGTAAGCTTGTTTCAAACTGCAATTTCTCAATAGAAAAAGCAGAAAGAGAATTAGATTACCACCCAATGACTGTAAAACAGTCTGTTACCGATATGGTACAGTGGATTAAAGAAAACGAGAAAAAATCTAAGTAAGATTAACAGCAAATAGCTTGCTGTCGCGTGAGGGCAGATATGAATGCTACGCATTACAGTTAACGGCTTGCAGTTAAACTTAATTTTATTAGAATATAAAAGATAAAAATTCAACCGATAGTAACTCTGATTTCAGAATTGCTATCGGTCTTATCTTTTCTGAATACTTGCTAATCTAAGTTAATCGCTTTTAATAACTTTTGATTTTTATACCGCGAAGCACACACATTTTATTTTTCGCGAAGCCGCTGTTAGCTGTGGGCTGTTAGCTGAAGACGCTGTCAGCTAAAAAAGTCATATCCCGTCACCCCCTTGCATATATTTTTTTAGAAACTAAAAGGGGATGGCAAAATGAACTTCGATTATGATAATAGAGCAATTGAGCTTGGCAGATATATTGTAGAGAATAACGCAACGGTCCGCAACGCTGCAAAAAGATTTGGCGTTTCAAAATCCACAGTACATACCGATGTTACGGTAAGACTTCGCAAAATTGATCCGGATTTATACTGTAGGGTAAGAAAGGTGTTAGATATTAACAAAGAAGAACGGCACATAAGAGGCGGTATTGCTACCCGTCAAAAATATTTAAGTATGAAGTAAATTTATATTACATATTGACAAATCTCGTAATTAAATGTATATTGAAGTTGTTATATATATGTTTTTATACGAGGTTTATATATGAGAAAATTCATTTGTATTATACTGGCGGTATGTGTTTTATTTCTTTTGTGTGCATGCGGCAAAGAAGATAACAAAAATGTACCGGAAGAAACATATCCGGAGTACAGCGATGAAAACGGCTCTTTAACCGTAAATGAAACGGTTGCCCGCACGCTTTTAGAAGCATACCCAAGCAGTGCTTTAGGTCTTGTTAATTCACTTGACGAATACGATTTAAAATTGAGTGCTACCCGATTTTATGAAAGTGATGCTTGCCTTGTAGAAGCTTACAGCGAGGGTGCTAAGTCGCCTGAGGGTACATTTGTTATTTTAAATGAAGACTGTTATGTGTTTGATACTAAATCTAACAGCTATCTGCACTTGACCTTAAAAGGTACAGAAACTACAAGTGAACCCGCACAGAATACAGACGAAACAACTGCCAATATGTGGTATGATGAGGGCAACAGCAATAAAATTAAAGAAAAATTTGACGGCTTTACTAAAGAACAGTTAGGCATTAAGAAAGAGCTTTCGGAATATGTTTTGATTCCTTTAGGCACTACAACTACCGCAAGTGACGGCGAAACAGTTTATGTGGTCCGTCTATATGAAAAGAACGGTGAGGCTACAAACCAAACGGTTGCTTTCAGTAAAAACGGCAGTTATGCCTTCGATAAAAAAGCGAACACATATAAAAGATTAAAATAATTATATAAAAAACTACTGTGGAGCAAGTATATTCCACAGTAGTTTTTTATTACGGTTCATAATTTTCTAAAATCTCTTCAGCCCGTTTTTTAACATCTGCTATAAGTTCTTTAGGGGACTGAACCTTAATCTTTCCGCCGTAACCGACTATCCATGAAATAAGTCCGTTACCCGTTGCGCTGTTGATTTTTAACAAGAAACGGTTATCGTCATATTTTTGAAGCTTTACCTTTTCACCGAAACGGTCGAGAATAGATTCAATAATTTCATTGTCACATATAAGCTCTACGGGTTTCGGCTCGCCGCTGTACATATTTAAGTGCTTTGTGGCATAGTCTGCCGAGTCAAATTTAATTTTATATTCAGATACTTCCGAAAAATGCCTTGACCTTTGATGAATTCTTCGAACTTTTTTTATTCTGTCAACTCTAAGAGGCATAAGGTTGTCGTATTTTTCGTTGTTGCAAATAAGGTAGTAGTGGTCGTTGCTCCAAATAAGTGCATAAGGGCTTACCGTAAAGTTTTTATCCTCTTTGGCAGTTTTAAAATTATCTGTAATTTTTCTGCGTGTGTAAATAAATGTAACTTTTTCGTTAGCTGAAATAGCCTCGTCTAAAATGCTTATATTATAATATATTTCTTCATTACTGCATTTCGGTCTGTTTTCAACATAAACCTGTGAATGTAGGATTTTTGCTTGATTTTCGCTTGCAAAGCTCTCGATTTTCTTAACTAACTGATTTGCCTTTTTTGTAGAAATAAAGTTAGCCGCCTGAACAGCGTCAGAAAGCAAGCGTATTTCGGCTACCTCAAATTTTCTGCTGCCTACAAAGTAGCCGCCGTGATTTTTAGAGCCTGTTCTTATAATATCCATACCGTATTCCCGAAGAATATCAATATCTTTATAAATAGACTTTCTTTCGGCAACAATGCCTAACTTCTCTAACTCTTCGCAAATTTCGGGGGTAGAAATAAGGTGTTCTTCATCTGTTTTTTTGTTTAATATATCTGCAAGGTATAAAAGCTTTAGCTTCGAGTTTTGCGTGCCTGCCATATCGTTCGCTCCTATCGGTTTGTGTTGCAGTGCCATTGTACTATGTTTGGGTCCATAAGTCAAGAAATTTGTATATTCGGAATGTAAAACCTTGAAAATAAAACGAGTCTGCGCCCACGCCGTTAAACAGTAATTACGGTGTTCCGTTTTTTGTTAAAATTATTGTTTCTTTATCTGTTTTTCATTATATATTATTTACAAACACATCAAACCGTAGTATAATTTATACTGTATTTTTGTGTAAAGTCGGTGAAAAAATGGTTGGCTTAAAAATCGGGTTAGATATCGGCACAGGTCGGGTTGTAGCCGCTACTGAGGGTAGGGGCGTTGTACTCAACGAGCCTGCGGTTTTGGCATTGGAAAGAGAAACCGGTGAGGTTTTAGACGCCGGTCAGAATGCATTGGATATGACGGGCCGTTGTCCCGATGCCATTAAACTTACTAAACCTCTCTTAAACGGCGGTATTGCAGAGCTGAACAACAGCGAAAAGCTTTTAAGGACCTTTATTGAAAGGATTTGTAAAAACAAAATATTTAAGCCGACAGTTGTTTCTACTATGCCTGCAGGTATAACAAATTTAGAAAAGCGCAACCTTTTAGAGTGTATTTTAAAAGCAGGTGCAGGCAGGGCTGCTCTTATTGAAGAACCCCTTGCCACAGCCTTGGGTATCGGTGTTATGTTAGATAAGCCGTACGGCACAATGATTGTGAATGTGGGCGCCGGCACAACGGGTGTAGCAGTTGTAACTATGGGAAGTATAGCCGTTGCCCAAAGCACAAAAGTCGGCGGAGACGATATGGACAGGCTCATAAAAAAATACCTTAAAGAAACCCGCGGTATCAATGTGGGCAAGCTCACTGCCGAGGAATTAAAACGAATTGTGGGCGGAGCAAAAATGCGAGAAGAAACTATCGCCGCCGTTGCCAAGGGTAAAAGCGAATCTAACGGTATGCCGCTTTTCTTTGAAATTACCGCACAAGAGATTAACTTTGCTATTCGTGACTGTGTAGACAGTATTTGCAATGCGGTTTTAAGTGTGTTAGAGGTCACGCCGCCCGAGCTTGTAAAAGATATTACCGATGACGGTATTTTTCTTTGCGGCGGTATGTCAAATCTTTACGGACTTGATAAATACATTGAAGAAAAAACAGGCATTACCGTTAAAATTCCAAGTAATGAGAGCAACGCGGCAGCCTTAGGTTGTTTAAGGGCTTTAACCGAAGAAAAATATCTTTCACAAAACGGATATTCTTTTGTCACATTAGAAACACTAAATATATAAATAAAATTGAGGTTAAAAATGAAACTTCTTGTTGTAGACGGTAATTCAATATTAAACAGGGCTTTTTACGGAATAAGATTATTAACAACTAAAGATGGTAAATATACCAACGGAATATTCGGATTTATGAATATTTTTCTTCACCTTTTAGAAGAATATAAACCCGATAATGTTGCCGTTGCTTTTGATGTTAAGCACCCTACCTTCAGGCACAAAATGTACAAGGAATATAAAGGAACAAGAAAGCCTGCTCAACCTGAGCTTATTGAGCAGTTTGCGCCTTTAAAAGAACTTTTGACATATTTAGGCTACACCGTTATTGAAAAACCGGGCTTTGAGGCAGACGATATTTTAGGCACTCTTTCGTCAGCTCTGTCAAAAGACGATTTTTGCTACATTGCCACAGGCGACAGAGACAGCCTTCAGCTTGTTCGCGAAAATGTAAATGTGTGCCTTGCCACTACAAAGATGGGTCAGTCGTCTACCGTTCTTTACGATATTGACAAAATTAAAGAGGATTACGGTGTAACTCCCGAACAGCTTATAGATATTAAGGCAATTCAAGGCGATACATCAGATAATATACCGGGCGTTGCAGGTATCGGTGAAAAAGGCGCAAAAGAGCTTATCGGTAAATACGGGTCTATTGAATATATTTATGATAATATTGATTCATTAGATATTAAATCGGGTATAAAGATTAAGCTTGAAGCATCAAAAGATAATGCGTTTTTAAGTAAAACCTTAGGTACAATTTGCCTGACCGCACCTATTGATACTGATTTAGACAGTTACAAAATAAAAGAGCCTGATATACCCCGCGCTACTAATCTTTTAATGTCCCTTGAAATGAATAAAATTTTAAACAGGCTGAACCTTTCGGCTGAAAATACCGCAGATATTAAGGAAGCTGAAACAATAAAACTTACAAATGTTGAGGATACCGAAATTTTCTTAAATGATTTAACAGAAAACGGTAAAGCATATTTTACCGTGAAATACAACGGCACAGGCATAGAATATATGCTTTTTAAAACAGCTGACGGAGTGTCGGTTGTAAGGAATCTCGATTTTATGTTTATGTCTTTTGTTAAAGATTTTTTAGAAAATGAAAAAATCGAAAAATACACAGACGACTCAAAACGCCTTTACGGTTTTTGTGAGGGAGTCGGGGTAGATGTAAAAAATATTAAGTTAGATACATCTCTTGCGGCATATATTTTAAATCCTAATTCTTCCGATTATTCGGTAAAGCTTTTAGCCCATCAATACTCTTTGCCGCCGGTAAAGTTTGATTATGAGGGTTTAGAGGATTTTTATGAATCGGAAAAGGATTTTGTTGATTCGTCAGCATACATTGAAGCTTTAAGCCAAAAGCTTTTGGCAGAAGTGCGTGAAAATAATCAGGAAAAGCTTCTTAACGAAATTGAACTGCCTTTAGCCCGTGTGCTTGCTTCTATGGAACGGGAGGGCTTTTTGGTAGATAAAGATGGTATAGAGAATTATAACGAGATTCTTGCCGTCAAAATAGATGAAAAATTAAAGAATATATATAATCTTGCAGGCTGTGAGTTCAATGTTAATTCACCAAAGCAGCTGGGGGAGGTACTTTTCTCGGAGGATAAACTGAATTTGCCCCACGGCAAAAAAACTAAAACAGGCTATTCCACTAATGCCGAGGTTTTGGAGAATCTGAAAAACGATTATCCTATCGTTAACGAAATTTTAGAGTACAGGGGTTTAACGAAGCTTAAATCAACATACTGTGAAGGCCTTTTAAAGGTTATAGATAACGACGGCCGTATTCATTCAACTCTTAATCAAACCGAAACCCGCACAGGCCGTATCTCTTCGGCAGAGCCTAATCTTCAAAATATTCCTGTCAGAACAGAGCAGGGAAGAGAGCTTAGAAAGTTTTTCAAGGCTAAAGAGGGCTTTATGCTTGTTGATGCCGACTATTCTCAAATTGAACTCAGGGTTCTCGCTGCATTGGCGAATGACGAAAATATGATAAATGCATTTATACAGTGCATTGATATTCACGCCCAAACTGCAAGTCAGGTTATGGGTATTCCCATAGAGGAGGTTACCGCTTCCGACAGAAGAAAGGCAAAGGCTGTTAACTTCGGTATTGTTTACGGCATCGGCGCATTCTCTCTTTCTAAAGATATAGGCACATCCGTTCAGGAGGCAGACAGATACATTAAAAGTTATCTGGCCAATTACAGCGGTGTTGCCCGCTTTATGGAGAATGCAAAAAAATCTGCCGCAGAAAAGGGCTATGCAGAAACTTACTTCGGCAGACGCAGGTACTTGCCTGAGCTTAAAGAAAAAAATGCCGTAAGGCGCGGATTCGGCGAAAGAGTAGCGATGAATATGCCTATTCAAGGTACAGCGGCCGATATTATTAAAATAGCTATGATTAAGGTCTATGAACGCTTAAAAGAAGAATTTCCCGAATCGAAGCTTATTATGCAGGTTCATGATGAGCTTATAATAGAAACACCGGAAAGCGATGCCGAAAAAGTGTCACGGCTTTTAACTGAAACAATGGAGCATGCATGCGAAATGTCTGTACCGTTTACAGTTGAGGCAAATATCGGCAAAACATGGTATGAAACAAAATGATAAATTACGAAATAGTTAAAATGTCCGAGGTTCACATTTTTGAAATTGCAGAGCTTGAAAAAATATCTTTTTCAACTCCTTGGACTGAACAGGGATTAGAAGAAGAACTGAAAAATCCTTTAGCAAGATTTTTTGTGGCTCAAAACAACGGCGAGGTTTTAGGCTATATAGGCGCTCATAATGTTTTAGGCGAAGTCTATATTACAAATATTGCGGTTTTTTCTGAATTTAAAAGGCAGGGAATAGGTGAAAAACTTATAGAAACACTGTTAAATTTCGTTAAAGAAGAAAAAGCAGAGTTTGTAACCTTAGAAGTTCGCAAAAGCAACGATCCTGCAATCGGTTTATATAAAAAGATGGGCTTTAAGATGGTTGGCGAGCGTAAAGACTTTTACGAAAAACCAAAAGAAGACGCCCTACTTATGACATATTATTTAAACGAGGTAAGCAATGAAGATATTAGGAATTGAAAGCTCTTGTGACGAAACAGCGGCATCTGTTGTTGAAGACGGCAGAATTGTTTTATCAAATGTTATTGCGTCACAGGTTGAAGAACATAAATTATACGGCGGAGTTGTGCCCGAGATAGCTTCACGAAGGCATACCGAGGCTATCTGCGGTGTGGTTGAAAAAGCCCTTACAGACGCTGATTGCAGTCTTAACGACATTGACGCTATCGGAGTTACTTATGCACCCGGTCTTATAGGAGCTTTGCTTGTAGGCGTCAATTACGCAAAAGGTCTTTCTTTTTCAACGGGTATACCGCTTGTTCCCGTTCACCATTTAAGATGCCACATTGCCGCTAATTACAT